>NZ_RZRO01000114.1:0-20536 GCF_003997975.1 Mesorhizobium sp. M7A.F.Ca.US.005.03.1.1 | reverse complement strand
GTCGGTGTGCGGCATCACGCTGCCGGCCTTCCGGGTCGCCGGCGGCTGTCTGCTGTTCTTCATCGCCTTCGAAATGGTGTTCGAGCGCCGGCAGGACCGCAAGGAGAAGATCGGCGACGCGGAAGGCCGGCAGCGTGATGCCGAACACCGACAGGATCGAGGCGCCTGCAACCGCAAACAGCGCCATCACCAGGAAACCGATGATCGACGCGCGGACGGAAACCTGCTGGCGCTCCTCGCGGTTCATGCCGCGCGTCACGGCGAGGAACAGCGGCGCCAGGCCGGGCGGATCGATGGTCACGAGAATGGTGACGAACGCGTTGAACAGGCTGTCGAAACTCGGCATCTCTGACCCTCCCGCCGGGCCGTGCCCGTACCAGGATAATTGGTAGAGCAAAGCCCGTTCGGTGGGAACTGTTCGTGAGAAAGTGGTTGATGCCGGCGGGACAGCGGAGGGCGCAAAGGGTCGCGACGCTTTTATTCCGGGCTGCTGCATTCTTCGGCGATCAAACCGCTCGGCGCGCCAGGAACTCGACCTCCAGCCGCCATGTCGCGCCATTGTCGTGCGAGCGCTCGCCCAGCCATCGGAAGGCGTTTTCGGTGATGCGTGAAAAGCCCCAGCGTACTGAGCTGCCGGTGCCGTCGGTGCCCACTTGCACGATCGTGTCGCCCTCGGCGCGGCCGAGCTGGCGGCTGAAATACTGGTTGCGCGGGTCGCTCCAGAAGATGTGCCAGGCATCCGCGCCGGGATCATAGACGCGCAGCGTCGTGCCATAGAAAGTCCATTTGCCGAGCGAAGGCTGGGAACCAGTGTCCCGCGCGGGCAGGATCCAGACGTCCTGGATCGCCCGGCCTTCCAGCACCCAGCCGAAATGCACCTCGCCGCGCCCTGTCAGCACCGTTCCGTCCTCGAGGTGGCGCGAGGCCTCGAAAGTCCAGGCGCCGACGAAGCGGCCGTAAAGGCTCAGTTTTTCGGCAAGGCCTTCGATCGGTCCGGCGCTATGCAGAGCATCGGCAAACGAAGATTGATCGAACATGGTTGTGGCCTCTTCTTGTCAGGAGATTGGGAGGGAATAGGCGGTTACGGGGTTCTGGGCTTGGGAAAAATTGCTATATTTCGACCATGACGACGACCACGCATAGTCTCGCATCCGGAGCCGGTTGGCATGTGACGGATGTGATCTGCACGGCCGGCGCCGGCCGGCCGTTCGAGGAGGCGCATCAGGATTTCTGTGTGGCTGCAGTCACCAGCGGCACGTTCCGCTACCGCGCCCAACAAGGAACGGCGATGCTGGCGCCCGGCGCGCTCCTGCTCGGCAATCCCGGCACATGTTACGAATGCGGGCACGAGCATGGCGGCGGCGATCGTTGCCTCTCGTTCCATTTCAGGCCGTCCTACATGGAGCGGATCGCGGCTGGCGTGCCGGGCGCCAGGAAGCTGGCTTTCGAGGCGGCGCGCCTGCCGCCTTTGCCGGTCCTGGCGCCACTCCTGGCCGAGGCGGAGACCGCGCGCGAGACGGCCGACATCGACGCCTTCGAGGAACTTTCCCTCCGCATGGCCGGTGCTGCCGTGGCCACAGCCTCTGGCGCTACGCATGTCAGCCGCGCGCCGAGCCGCCGCGACCAGAAGCGGGTGGCCGAGGCAGTGCGGTGGATCGAACTCGATGCCGACGGGCCGGTTTCCCTTTCAGCGCTTGCCGATGGGACGGCGACCAGTCCGTATCATTTCCTGCGCATCTTCCGGCAGGTGGCGGGCATGACCCCCTACCAATTCCTGCTCAAGACGCGATTGCACAGGGCCGCGGTGCGGCTACGCATGTCGGACGATACGGTTTCCGCGATCGCTTTCGGCGCTGGCTTCAGCGATCTGTCGACCTTCAATCGTCGTTTTCGGCGGATCATGGGGCAGACGCCAAGCCAGTATCGCAGCCGCCGTGGCGCATAGGCCGTTTCTGCTTGGTGAATCGGCCCGGTGCACCGCAAAGGCAGACACGCAGGCTTTTGCGTCAGGGCGGCGAAAACCGCCTTGGCCATATCGTCGCAATCATCGGTATCCATTTGAAATTACCATCAAAAATGACACTGGAAAAGTGCCGTGAAGGTTGGAGTTTCGGGCTTGCTTCCTATATAAGCACCAAGTGATTCCTGATTAGATTGTGATCCGATTTGACCGACCAGAAGACACCGCGCGGCGCCGACGGCGGCCCCACCGGCATCGAGCCGATATCCATCGTCGAGGAGATGCAGCGCTCCTATCTCGATTACGCCATGAGCGTGATCGTCAGCCGTGCGCTGCCGGACGTGCGCGACGGCCTGAAGCCGGTGCATCGCCGCATTCTCTTCGCCGCCCATGAGAGCGGCTACCATTGGAACCGCAAATATGTGAAGTCGGCGCGTCCTGTCGCCGACGTGATGGGTAAATACCATCCGCATGGCGATGCTTCCATCTATGACGCCTTGGTGCGCATGGCGCAGGACTGGTCGTTGCGCGTTCCGTTGATCGACGGGCAGGGCAATTTCGGCTCCATCGACGGCGATCCGCCTGCGGCGATGCGCTACACGGAAGCGCGGCTGACCAAGGTTGCGCACGAGCTCCTGGAGGATATCGACAAGGATACCGTCGATTTCCAGGACACGTATGATGCTTCCGGCAGCGAACCTAAGGTTCTGCCGGCACGTTTTCCCAACCTTCTGGTCAATGGCTCGGGCGGCATCGCCGTCGGCATGGCGACCAACATCCCGCCGCACAATCTCGGTGAAGTCTGCAATGGCGCCATCGCCATCATCGACAATCCGGCGATCGACCTGCCGGCGCTGATGGAGATCATTCCTGGCCCTGATTTTCCGACCGGTGGCATCGTGCTTGGCCGTTCGGGCATCTACAGCGCCTATTCGACCGGCCGCGGCTCCATCGTCATGCGCGGGCGCGTCAACATCGAACAGCGCGGCAACGACCGCGAGTCCATCATCATCACCGAAGTTCCCTACCAGGTGAACAAGTCGTCGATGATCGAGAAGATGGCTGAACTGGTGCGCGACAAGCGCATCGAAGGCATTTCCGATATCCGCGACGAGAGCGACCGCCAGGGCTACCGGGTCGTCATCGAGCTGAAGCGCGACGCCGTTGCCGACGTCATTCTCAACCAGCTCTACCGCTTCACGCCACTGCAGACCTCTTTCGGCGCCAATATGGTGGCGCTGAATGGCGGCAAGCCGGAAGTGATGAACCTGACCGATATGCTGAAGGCTTTCGTCGCCTTCCGCGAGGAGGTGATCACAAGGCGGACGAAGTTCCTGCTGCGCAAGGCGCGCGATCGCGCCCATGTGCTGGTCGGTCTCGCTATCGCAGTCGCCAACATCGACGAAGTCATCAAGCTGATCCGCACCGCGCCGGATCCGCAGACGGCGCGTGAGCAGTTGATGGAGCGGCGCTGGCCCTCTGGCGACGTGGAATCTCTGATCCTCCTGATCGATGATCCACGCCACCGGATCAACGAGGACGGTACCTACAATCTGTCCGAGGAGCAGGCGCGCGCCATCCTCGAGCTGCGCCTGCAGCGCCTGACCGCGCTCGGCCGCGACGAGATCGCCGACGAGTTGAACACGATCGGCGCCGAAATCATCGATTATCTGGACATTTTGTCTTCCCGCGCGCGCGTCCAGCAGATCGTCAAGGACGAGCTTGCCGCCGTGCGCGACGAGTTCGGCACGCCGCGCCGCACCGAGCTCACCGACGGCGGTTCGGACATGGAAGACGAGGATCTGATCCAGCGCGAAGACATGGTCGTGACGGTGAGCCATTCCGGCTACATCAAGCGCGTGCCGCTGTCGCTCTACCGGGCGCAGCGCCGCGGCGGCAAGGGCCGCTCCGGCATGTCGACCAAGGAAGAGGATTTCGTCACCCGGCTGTTCGTCGCTAACACCCATACGCCGGTGCTGTTCTTCTCCTCGCGCGGCATCGTCTACAAGGAAAAGGTCTGGCGGCTGCCGATCGGCAATCCGCAGTCACGCGGCAAGGCGCTGATCAACATGCTGCCGCTGGAGCAGGGCGAGCGCATCACCACCATCATGCCGCTGCCGGAGGACGAGGCCAGTTGGGGCGAACTCTACGTGATGTTCGCCACCACACGCGGCACCGTGCGCCGCAACGATCTATCCGACTTCGTCCAGGTCAACCGCAACGGCAAGATCGCCATGAAGCTGGAGGAAGAAGGCGACGAGATCCTCGGCGTCGAAACCTGCACCGACAAGGACGACGTGCTGCTGACCGCCAGTTCCGGCCAGTGCATACGCTTCTCCGTCGGCGACGTGCGCGTCTTCCAGAGCCGCAATTCGGTCGGTGTGCGCGGCATAACCATGGCCGAGACCGACCGCATCATCTCGATGTCGGTGATAGAGCATGTCGATGCTTCGCCGGCGGAACGCGCCGCTTACCTGAAGCGCGCGGCGGCGGAGCGGCGGCTTGCCACGGAAACGGCCGGAGAAGAGGAAGAGATCGCGCTGACCAATGAGGAGATCGGAGAGGAGACAGAGCTTTCCGACAGCCGATACGAAGAACTCAAGGCGCACGAACAGTACGTGCTGACGGTGACCGAATTCGGCTACGGCAAGCGTTCGTCGTCCTATGATTTCCGGCTGACCGGACGCGGCGGCAAGGGCATCCGCGCCACCGACGTGTCGAAGGCGGCCGAGATTGGCAGGCTGGTGGCGACCTTCCCGGTCGGCAATGACGACCAGATCATGCTGGTGTCGGACGGCGGCACCGTCATCCGGGTGCCGGTCAACGGCATTCGTTTCGCCAGCCGCGCCACCAAGGGTGTGACCATCTTCAACACGGCTGAAGGCGAAAAGGTGGTTTCGGTCGAGCGGATCTCTGAACCGCAAGCGGACGAAGAAAGCGAAGAAACCGTCGAGGGCGGTGCCGATGCCGCTGCGGCGTCTGACGCCGGTCCGGAGGGTGCGGACTAAGTCCGGCACCCAGGTTTTGACATGGCAACGCCGGCCAGCTGGCCGGCGCGGCAGCAAGTCCAGGCTTTATCAGTAGTGGCGATATGGCTTACGCGGGCCGAAGCCTTCGAAGCGCTTGGTGTTTGCCTTGACGCGGATGCGTTGTGCCTCCTGATGCAGCCCAAATACGGTGGCGATCAGCATGGCGACGGTCATTGCGGTGGCGAGCATGTAGATCAGCATGTGCGTGTTCTCCTGCGCCTAACAACGGATAGATGGGATTTTGGTTTCATCTAATTAAGGTGCAACCTAGTGAACGCTGCGTGAAGGCTTCGTGATCAGCGTGTTCATCTGTCGTTCATGTGCCGGAAAAGGTTCACGGCCGGCGCGCCGATCGGATTTGCCTTTGCGAGAGAGGCTCGCTAGAGCCTGTTCCATCTTGGTGGACGGAAGATGGAACAGGCTCTAGCTTTCATTTGAGCATGATCTCTAGGACAAACGAAAAACCGTTTGTCCGCAAAAACCGGTTTCCACTTTTTGGGATCATGCATTAGAAGCACCTGCCATGACCGAACGCATCGCCCTCTATGCCGGCTCCTTCGACCCGCTGACCAACGGCCATCTCGATGTGCTGAAGGCTTCGCTGGCCGTGGCCGACATCGTCTATGCGGCGATCGGCATCCATCCGGGCAAGCAGCCGCTGTTTTCCTTCGAGGAGCGGGTGAAGCTGATCGAGACCGCGGCGAAGGCGGAATTCGGCAGCGATGGTGCCCGTATCAAGGTCGTCGCTTTCGACGGGCTGGTCATCGACGCCGCCAGGAAGCACGGCGCCTCGATCATGATCCGCGGCCTGCGCGACGGCACCGACCTCGACTATGAGATGCAGATGGCCGGCATGAACGAGACTATGGCACCTGAGTTGCAGACGGTTTTTCTGCCCGCCAGCCCGTCCGTGCGCACCATTACCGCCACACTTGTCCGCCAGATTGCCTCTATGGGAGGCAACATCCGCCCCTTCGTCCCGGCGGCGGTTGCCGGTGCGCTCACCGCCAAATTCGCGAAATAAGATTCCGGAGATAGATATGCAGCTGAAAAAGCTCGCCTCGTTCCTCGTTGTGCTTGCCGGCCTTGTGACCGCATCGGTCTCGGCCTTCGCCGCCGACCCGGAAAACACCATGGTCATCACGCTGAAGGACGGCGACGTCACCATTGCGCTTCGGCCCGATCTGGCGCCAAAGCATGTCGAGCAGATCAAGAAGCTGGTGCGCCAAGGCGCCTATGACAACGTCGCCTTCCACCGCGTCATAGACGGCTTCATGGCGCAGACCGGCGACGTCAAGTTCGGCAATATGAAAAAAGGTTTCAGCGCCGAGGCCGTCGGCACTGGCGGTTCCGACCTGCCCGACCTGCCGGCCGAATTCTCGCAGACCGAACATTACAAGCGCGGCGTGGTCGGCATGGCCCGCTCGCAGGACCCCAATTCGGCCAATTCGCAGTTCTTCATCATGTTCGCTCCGGCACCGCCGCTCGACGGCCAGTACACCATCGTCGGCAATGTCGTCAGCGGCATGGAACTGGTGGATCACATCAAGAAGGGCGACCAGGCGGATAACGGCACGGTCTCCGACCCCGACCGGATGATCAAGGTGCGCATCGCCGCAGACAAGTAAAATTGCCAAATAACTCTGTTTTCTCAAAAGGATATCTGACATGGCCGAAATCAAGGACCGCGAGAACGCGCTCATCATGGAAACGACCAAGGGCACGGTCGTCATCGAACTTTTCCCCGACCTGGCGCCGGGCCACGTCTCCCGCATCAAGGAACTGGCTAGGGAAGGCGCCTATGACGGCGTGGTCTTCCACCGCGTCATCGAAGGCTTCATGGCCCAGACCGGCGACGTCAAGTTCGGCAATTCGAGCAAGCCTTCCTTCGCGCCGTCCCGCGCGGGCATGGGCGGCTCTGAGAAGCCGGACCTGAAGGCCGAATTTTCCAACGCCAACCATGGCCGCGGCACCTGCTCGATGGCCCGTTCGCAGAACCCGAACTCGGCCAATTCGCAGTTCTTCATCTGCTTCGACGATGCCGCCTTCCTCAACCGCCAGTACACGGTCTGGGGCCAGGTCATCGAAGGCATGGACAATGTCGACAAGATCAAGCGCGGCGAGCCGGTGCAGGATCCCGACAAGATCGTGTCGCTGAAGGTCGCGGCCGACGTCAAGTAAGGGCAAACGACAATGATGGGCGTCGTCTGGTCGCTTCTCGGCATCCTGTCCGGCGCCTTCATTGCCATTCAGGCGCCGATCAATTCGCAGCTGGCGCGCGGCCTGGGTCTCCCGGTCGCGGCGGCTGCGTTTTCGTTCCTGTCGGGCGCGATCGTGCTCGGCATCATCTCCGTTACGGTGGTGAAGCTGCAAGGCATCTCGCTCGACTGGAAAGCGCCGGCGCCCTGGCTGTTCGTGGCCGGCGGCATGCTCGGCGGTTTCTATGTCACGCTGTCGACGATCCTGACGCCACGCATAGGTGCTGCCGCGCTGATGGCGTTTCTGGTCGCCGGCCAGTTGCTGGCCGGCATGCTCATCGACCGCGTCGGCTTCCTCGGCGTCGCGGTGCGTGAAATCTCGCTGGGACGCGTTGCCGGCGCGGTGCTGCTCTTAGCCGGAGCGCTGCTCGTCCGGCTCTACTGATGCGCGTCGATCTCTTTGACTTCGACTTGCCGGAGGAGCGCATCGCGCTCCGCCCGGCGCAGCCGCGTGACAGCGCCAAGATGCTTCTGGTCAAGCCCGGCGAAGGGCTCGAGGACCGGACGGTTGGCGACCTGCCGTCCTTGCTCAGTGCCGGCGACGTGCTGGTGTTCAACGACACCAAGGTCATTCCGGCGCAACTCAAAGGCATAAGGCGGCGGGGCGAGGCGACGGCGCAGGTCGAAGCCACGCTGCATATGCGCATGGCGCCGGACCGCTGGCTGGCCTTCATGCGGCCGGGCAAGCGCATTGCCGCCGGCGACCGCATCCATTTCGGCCATGACGGCAATTCCTGTTTCCTCGGTCAGCTCGACGCCACGGTGATCGAGAAAGGTGAGGGCGGCGAGGCGCTGCTTGGCTTCGATCTGTCGGGGCCGTTCCTCGACGAGGCGCTGCACGCGGTAGGCCATATTCCGCTGCCGCCCTATATCGCCTCGAAACGCGACGACGACGAACGCGACCGGGCCGATTACCAGACCATCTATGCAAGCGAGGAGGGCGCCGTCGCGGCTCCGACAGCGGGCCTGCATTTCACGCCGGAGCTTTTTGCAGCGCTTGACGCCAAAGGCGTCGAACGCCGCTTCGTCACCTTGCATGTCGGCGCCGGTACGTTCCTGCCGGTCAAGGCGGACGACACCGCCGACCACAAGATGCATGCCGAGACCGGGTCGGTCAGCGAAGCCACTGCGGACGCCCTGAATGCCGCAAGAGCAAGGGGCGGGCGCATCGTTGCTGTCGGCACGACCTCGCTGCGTCTGCTGGAGAGTGCGGCGCGTGAGGACGGTACTCTGGCTGCGTGGTCCGGCCCGACCGATATCTTCATCACGCCCGGCTACTGTTTTCGCACCGCCGACATGCTGATGACCAATTTCCATCTGCCGCGCTCGACGCTGTTCATGCTGGTTTCGGCCTTCAGCGGCCTCGACACGATGCGCGCGGCCTATGTCCATGCCATCGCGAACCGTTACAGATTCTATTCCTATGGCGACGCAAGCCTGCTTTTCCGAGCGGAGACGAGCGATGGACGATGATCTGCAAGCCTTTGACCGCGATGCGCTGATCGCGGAAGTGAAAAAACTGCGCGCCGGCATTCGCCAGCACCGCGATTCCACCGGCCATGAATTGTGCTGGCATCACCCCGATCTGTGGGACCTGCTGCCGGAAAAAACCGAACCATCGATCGCCGTGCCGCCCTGGCCAAAATTCATGCGCGGCTGCATCCACTACCGCCAGTCGCTCGACAAGCAGGCGCCGGACGCCCCGGTCCACGACAAGGAATTCAATGGCTAAGCAGTTCAGCTTCAAGGTTCTGGCAATCGACGGCAAGGCGCGGCGCGGCGTGATCGACATGCCGCGCGGCGAAATCCGCACGCCGGCCTTCATGCCGGTCGGCACCGGCGGTACCGTCAAGACGATGTATATGGACCAGGTGCGCGGCGTCGGCGCCGACATCATCCTTGGCAACACCTACCATCTGATGCTGCGGCCAGGCGCCGAGCGTGTGGCGCGGCTCGGCGGCTTGCATGAATTCGCCCGCTGGCCGCATCCGATCCTGACCGACAGTGGCGGTTTCCAGGTAATGTCGCTGTCGAAGCTGAGAAAGCTGACCGAAAAGGGCGTCACCTTCCGCTCGCATATCGATGGCGCCGCCTACGAGATGTCGCCGGAGCGGTCGATCGAGATCCAGGGACTGCTCGATTCCGATATCCAGATGCAGCTCGACGAATGCACGGCGCTGCCGGCCGAAATGAAGGAGATCGAGCGCGCCATGGAGCTGTCGCTGCGCTGGGCCGAGCGCTGCAAGACGGCGTTCGGCGACCAGCCGGGCAAGGCGATGTTCGGCATCGTGCAAGGCGGCGACAACGCAGCGCTGCGGGTGCGATCGGCGCAGGCGCTGAGCGCGATGGAGTTGAAGGGCTATGCGGTCGGCGGCCTGGCCGTCGGCGAACCGCAAGCGGTGATGCTCGAGATGCTCGACATCACCTGTCCGGAGCTGCCTGATAACAAGCCGCGCTATCTGATGGGCGTCGGCACGCCTGACGATATCCTGAAGTCGGTGGCGCGCGGCATCGACATGTTCGACTGCGTGATGCCGACACGGGCCGGCCGCCACGGCCTTGCTTATACAAGGCGCGGCAAGGTCAATCTGCGCAACGCCCGCCATGCTGACGATCCGCGCCCACTCGACGAGGAAAGCGACTGCCCGGCCGCCCGTGACTACTCACGCGCCTATCTGCATCATCTGGTGCGCTCGCAGGAAGCGCTCGGCGCCATGCTTTTGACGTGGAACAACCTGTCCTACTACCAGAAACTGATGCAGGACATCCGCGCTGCGATCGAGGCTGGCACCTTCGAGGCGCGCGGCGCCGAAATCACCGAGGGCTGGGCGAGGGGCGATATCCCGTTGCTGTAAGGCCTCAAGTGCTGAGCGAATTCGAGGCGCGCAGGCTGCAGCCGGTGATCTGGAACGTGCCGTCGGGCTGCTGCTGCAGCGTATAGACCGCCTCGTAATCCTTGCCATCGGGGCCGACGATCAGCACCTGCTGGACGATCGAACCCGGACCGGTCTCCTCGACCTTGCCGAAGGAATAAGTCTGCGGCTTGCGCACCGGCGGATAGCCGTTGGTCACCATGTTCATGAAGGCATCGACGGTCGGGAAGATCCGCTTCACATTCGGGGCGGCGAAGCTGTAGGCGGTGGCGCCATCATTGGCGATGAGGGCCTTTAGCTGACCGTCGATGACGGACTGGCCTGCCTTGATCTCGGCATCGCCGGCCAATGCCGACGACACGCAGAGGAATGGAACGACTGCGAATGCGAAAAAGGCGCGGCGCATGGCCTGTCTCCGTTGTCCCGCGAAACATCTTCCCTTGAAATGGTGCTGTCCGAAGACGCATCATAACATACGCTTGGCAGCGCATCGCGGTTTCAGCGATCGCGAATAATCGCTGGCGCTCGGCGGCAGGTTGCATGCTGGCGGAGAGCTGCGGCAGGTCGCAGCCCAGGCCTGGGCCGGCAGAGTACGGATTCCAGCGCTTGAAAGCCCGCCTCCAGTCTGCCAGAAGGGCCGCTGGACTTGGACGTTTAGCGGGACGAAGCCATGAAGGCGTTTTTCGTGCAGATCAAATGCGAGCTCGGCAAATCCTATGAGGTTGCCAGCGCGCTTGCCGATGCCGAGATCGCCTCGGAAATCTACTCCACCGCCGGCAACTACGATCTGCTCGCCAAATTCTATGTCGACGACGAGGAAGACGTCGGCCATTTCGTCAACGAAAAGGTGCAGATTCTCCCCGGCATCAAGGACACGTTCACCGTCGTCACGTTCCGTGCTTTCTAGCCGGTAAACGCATTTGCCCGGGCACGAGGCAAAGGCTGATCAAGGTCATATTTCAGCTGCCTCAATTTTAGGCAGGCGCAACATACTGATCGCCCGTATCTCCCAAATCACCGATTGCGCTTGATTTTCTCCGGCGACGCCAGTGAAATGGCGTCACAGGGGAGTATGCGATTGGCAGCGTTCGATGAAATGCTTCCGGAAGTCTCCGGATTGAGAAGACCGTATTCGGCGTATGATCGCTGGCTGAAGGAGCAGGATCCAGCCAGGCTGACCGAGAAGATGCAGGACGCTGAGCGCGTCTTCCGCAAGACCGGCATCACCTTCGCCGTCTATGGTGAGCAAGAAGCCTCCGAGCGGCTGATCCCGTTCGACATCGTTCCCCGCATCATTTCAGGCAATGAATGGCGGCGCCTCACGCAGGGCATCGAGCAGCGCGTGCAGGCGCTGAACGCCTTCCTCGACGACATCTATCATCGCCAGGAAATCCTGCGGGCAGGGCGCGTCCCCAGGGAATTGATCGCCAGGAATGAGGCATTCCTGCCGGAGATGATCGGGGTCAGGCCGCCGGCCGGCGTCTATACCCACATCATCGGCGTCGACATCGTCCGCATCTCGGAGGACGAGTTCTACGTGCTGGAGGACAATGCGCGCACGCCGTCCGGCGTCTCCTACATGCTGGAGAACCGCGAGACGATGATGCAGCTGTTCCCCGAGCTGTTCCAGAAGATCAAGGTGCGGCCGGTGGAAAACTACCCGCAGCTTCTGCGCCAGTCGCTGGCGGCGGTGCGGCCGCAAAGCACCAAAGGTGCGCCGACCATTGCGGTGCTGACGCCCGGCAGCTTCAATTCCGCCTATTTCGAACACGCCTTCCTTGCCGACCAGATGGGCGTGCAGTTGGTCGAAGGCCAGGACCTGCGCGTGGTCGACGGCCATGTCGCCATGCGCACGACGGAAGGCTACAAGCAGATCGATGTGCTCTACCGCCGCGTCGATGATTCTTTCCTCGACCCGCTGACGTTCCGTCCGGATTCCGCTCTCGGCATACCCGGCATCATGGATGTCTATCGCGCCGGCAACATCACCATCGCCAATGCGCCGGGCACCGGCATAGCCGACGACAAGGCGATCTATTCCTACATGCCCGAGATCATCGAGTTCTACACCGGTCGCAAGGCAATCCTGGGCAACATTCCGACCTGGCGCTGCTCGGAGCCCGACAGCCTGAAATACGTGCTCGAACACATCGACGAGCTGGTGATCAAGGAAGTGCACGGTTCCGGCGGCTACGGCATGCTGGTCGGGCCTGCGGCAACCAAGAAGGAATGCGAGACCTTCGCCAAGAAGTTGGCGGCCAAGCCATCGAATTATATTGCCCAGCCGACGCTGGCGCTGTCGACATGCCCGATCCTGACGGAAAAAGGGCTGGCGCCGCGCCACGTCGATCTCAGGCCCTATGTGCTGGTCTCCGACCGCATCCAGATCGTGCCTGGGGGCCTCACACGCGTCGCGTTGAAGGAAGGTTCGCTGGTTGTGAACTCGTCGCAGGGCGGCGGGACGAAAGATACTTGGGTGTTGGATGATTGAGACGAGTGAATAGGGAATAGTCAGTAGGGAATAGTCAGTAGTCAGTAGCGGAAATAGAGGGACAGGAAATGCCATATTTCATTGAGATTCAATTGCTTAATATTCACTGCTCACTATTCGCTACTCACTAGCCCGAAGGGCCACTTCATGCTTTTAGGCCGCACCGCAAACGGGCTCTATTGGATGAACCGCTATATCGAGCGGGCGGAAAACATGGCGCGCTTGGTCGATGCCGGCCTGCGCATGGCGCTGACCCGCACCCAAAGCGCCTCGGAAGAGTGGAATTCGGTGCTGCTCAGCGCTGGTTCCGACGTCACCTTCAGCCAGAAATATTCCGACTATACCGCCGCCAATGTCGCCGACTTCCTGTTGCGCGACACGTCGAACCCATCGAGCACGATGTCGTCCATCGAGACAGCCCGCAACAATGCCCGCATGGTGCGCACCGCGCTGACGCGCGAGACCTGGGAAAGCATCAACGAAGCCTGGATGGCGCTGAAGCGGATGCTGGCCAAGCCGATCGACGAGCGCGACCTGCCAAGCGTGCTCGACGCCATCAAGCGCGAGACGGCGCTGATCCGCGGCTCGTTCTACGGCACCATGCTGCGCAACGAGATCTTCGACTTCTCGCAACTCGGCACTTACGTCGAGCGCGCCGACAACACGGCGCGCATCCTCGACGTGAAATATTATGTGCTGCTGCCGTCGATCTCCTGGGTTGGCTCGACGCTCGACAATTATCAGTGGGAATCGATCCTGCGTTCGGTCTCGGCGCATCGCTCCTATCGCTGGGTCTACGATGCTGATTACAAGCCGACCAACATTGCCGACTATCTGATCCTCAATGTCCGCATGCCGCGTTCGCTGATGTTCTGCTATCGCTTCCTGTCGGAGCATCTGAAATTCCTCGGCGACGATTACGGCGAGCGCCATGCCTGCCACGCAACGGCCGAGAAGACGCAGACAATGCTGAGAGCCGGGTCGATCAAGGATATCTTCGATACCGGGCTGCATGAATTCCTGGCCAATTTCATTCGCGACAACACCAAGCTGGGCGACGAAATCGCACAAGATTATCGGTTCAATTGAGCATGGTCCCGAAAGGTGGAGCCGGTTTTCTTAGACAAACGGAAACCGTTTGTCCGGAGATCGCGCTCACAAACGGAATAGAAGCATGCGGCTGAAGATTACCCACCGAACTGAGTACCGTTACGATACGCCGGTGCATTATCTGTTGCAGCGGCTGCGGCTGCTTCCGGTCAGCGGGTCGACGCAGACCGTTCTGTCCTGGGCTCTGGCGATCGAAGGCGCGCGCGAAGAGGTCCGCTTTGTCGACCATTTCGGCAACGACACAAGGCTGTTGAGCGTCGAGGGCGAGCGCGACTTCATCACGGTCGAGGCGTCGGGCGAAGTGGTGACGCGCGACACCGCGGGCGTCTCGGGGCCACACCAGGGCTTCACGCCGCTCTGGCTGTACAGCCATGAGACACCATTGACGGTGATCGGCAGCGGTATCCGCGAACTCGCCGCATCGGTTGGCAAGGGCAGCGACATCGAACGGCTGCACCGGCTGATGGCTGTCATCGGAGAGCGCGTCGCCTACACGCCCGGCACGACCAATGCGACGACGCCGGCGGAGGAAGCCTTGGCGCTCAAGACCGGGGTCTGCCAGGATCATACCCATATCTTTGCCGCCGCCGCCCGTGCCATGGGCTTTCCGGCCCGCTATGTCAGCGGCTATCTGATGCTGGATGCGACGGTCGAGCAGGCGGCCAGCCATGCCTGGGCCGAAGCGCATGTTTCGGGTCTCGGCTGGGTTGCCTTCGATGCCGCCAATGGCATCTCGCCCGACGAGCGTTATGTAAAGGTGGCGACGGGCCGCGATTACCGCGACGCCACGCCGGTGTCGGGAATTCGGCTGGGACAGGCGGAAGAACAGCTTGCGGTCACCGTCACGGTGGAGCAGTAATCCTCGCAAGATTGCTGCCGAGCGATTCATCGTTTCAAGGAACCCCGAACCGCTCTATCCCTTTGTTTTAACGCAATTCCGGACGGAAAACCGCTTCACACTTTTCCTGGAATTGCTCTAGAAGAGATTCCATGACCTATTGCGTTGGCCTGAAGATCGATCGCGGGCTCGTGTTCATGTCCGACACGCGCACCAATGCAGGCATGGATTCCATCTCCACCTTTCGCAAGATGCATGTCTGGGAAGAGCCGGGCGAACGCGTCATCGTTTTGATGTCGGCGGGCAATCTGGCGACGACGCAGGCCGTGGTCAGCCTGCTTGACGAGCGCACCAAGGCAATCTCCGAAAGACATTCCACACTGCTCGAAACGCCGTCGATGTACCAAACGGTCCGCATTGTCGGCGACACGGTCAAGGAGGTCATCGCCAATTCGTCACCCGCTGGCGAGAAGGCGGATTCCTATTTCAATGCGTCCTTCATCCTCGGCGGTCAGATCAAGGGCAGCGAGCCGCGCCTGTTCATGATCTATCCCGAAGGCAATTTCATCGAATCGACCGATGACACGCCGTTCTTCCAGATAGGCGAGACCAAATACGGCAAGCCGATCATCATCCGCGCCTACGAAAAGACGATGAGCCTCGCCGAGACGGTGAAGCTGCTTTTGGTGTCGTTCGATTCGACGTTGAAGTCGAACCTGTCCGTCGGCTTGCCGCTCGACCTGCTCTTCCTGGAGAAGGACGCTTTCAAGGTCGGATTGAAGAAGCGGATCGGCCAGGACGACCAGTATTACCGCACGATCTCCGATGGCTGGTCGAATGCGCTGAAGACGGCTTTTGCCAGCCTGCCGGATTTCCCTGGCTGAGGCGTGCGGCATCTCTTGCTGGTTGCATATATTTCACGCGTTAATTAATAAGAGACCAACCGCGACGGATGGTAGCGATGGATCATGTCGGGAGGACAGGATGAACAATGATGATTTCCGGCAATGGTCGCGGCGCGCCGCCGACTGGGGCGCTGACTATCGCAACAATCTGCGCGACCGCCCCGTGCGGCCACTGGTAGAACCCGGCGCCGTTTCCAGAAGCATCGAGGTTTCGCCGCCCGAAGACGCCGAACCGATGGACCGGATCTTCGCCGATTTCGAAGAGAAGATCCTGCCGGGAATGACGCATTGGCAGCATCCGCGCTTCTTCGCCTATTTCCCGGCCAATGCGGCGCCGGTTTCGGTGGTGGCGGAATATCTTGTTTCGGCGATGGCCGCGCAATGCATGCTGTGGCAGACGTCGCCGGCGGCGACCGAACTCGAAACGCGCACCGTCGACTGGATGCGCCAGGCGCTCGGTCTGCCGGAAGGCTTCTCGGGCGTAATCCAGGATTCAGCCTCATCGGCGACGTTGGCCGCGGTGCTGACCATGCGCGAACGGGCACTCGACTGGCAAGGCAACAAACAGGGCCTGGCAGGGCAGGCGCGGCTGCGCATCTACTCCTCCGACCAGGTGCACACGTCGATCGACCGGGCGATCTGGGTGTCCGGCATCGGCGAGGACAATCTCGTGCGCATTCCCGTCAGCGGCCGCTTTCGCGCCATGGACACGGCCGCGCTCGAGGCGGCAATCGTCGCCGACCGGGAAGCCGGCATGCTGCCGGCGGGCATCATCGCTTGCGTCGGCGGCACCAGCACTGGCGGCACCGACGACATTGCTGCGGTTGCCGAGGTGGCACGGCGGCATGGGCTTTATCTCCATGTCGATGCCGCCTGGGCGGGATCGGCGATGATCTGTCCGGAATATCGGCATTTCTGGACAGGCGTCGAAGGCGCCGATTCGATCGTTTTCAATCCGCACAAATGGCTGGGCGCTCAGTTCGACTGCTCGATCCAGTTCCTGCGCGACCCTGAAAGCCATGTCAGGACGCTGGCCATCAAGCCGGATTATCTGAAGACGCACGGTCATGACGGCATCATCAACTATTCCGAATGGTCGGTACCGCTCGGGAGGCGATTTCGCGCGTTGAAATTATGGTTCCTGCTGCGCGCCCATGGCCTGGAACGCCTGCGCGCGATGATCCGCAATCATGTCGCGTGGAGCGAAGGGCTGGCGGCGCGGCTGGCAAGGGAGCCGGATTTCGAGATCGTCAGCGAACCGATGCTGTCGTTGTTCTCGTTCCGGCACAAGACCGCAACCGACGGGGACGAGCACAATCTGCGCCTTGTCAATGCGATCAACGACGATGGCCGCATCTACCTGACGCAGACGAAGGTTGATGGACTGATCGCAATCCGGTTCCAGGTCGGACAGTTCGAGGCGACCGCCGCCGATGTCGAAACGGCTTTTGTGGTGATTACTGAAATCGCACGTGGCCTGGGTCGCTGATTTCGTTAGCCGGCTTATGCCTTTTCATCGGTTTCGTTTTCGACTATAGACAAGAAAAACGAAAACGGGAGGTTGCCCATGTATCTGTCGCCGCGCCATGCCGAGATTATCCAGATGGCCAAGGATCACGGCCGCGTGCTGGTCGATGATCTGGCCAACCACTTCAATGTGACGCCGCAGACCATCCGCAAGGACCTCAACGATTTGTGCGATCAGCGGCTGCTCTCGCGCATCCATGGCGGCGCGCTGTACCCCTCCGGCATCGAGAACATGGAGTATGAGGCGAGACGCAAGATTGCCGCCGACGAGAAGGAGGCGATCGGCCGTGCGGCAGCCAGGCTGATCCCCGACAACGCCTCGCTGTTCATCAACATCGGCACCACGACCGAGTCGGTCAGCAAGGCGTTGCTCGATCACAGCGGTCTCATGGTCATCACCAATAACATCAATGTTGCCAATAGGATGCGGATATATCCGTCGATCGAAGTGGTGATCGCCGGTGGTGTCGTGCGCGGTTCCGATGGCGGTGTGGTCGGCGAGGCGGCGGTCGATTTCATCAGGCAGTTCAAGGTCGATTACGCGGTGATCGGCGCATCCGCCATCGACCATGACGGCGCCTTGCTCGACTTCGATTTTCGCGAGGTCAAGGTGGCGCAGGCGATCATCGCCAATGCAAGGCATGTCATCCTGGTTTCCGACCAGACCAAATTCGAGCGAACCGCACCGGTGCGCATCGGCCATCTGTCGCAGGTCAACACCTTCATCACCGACCGCTGCGATATCCCCTCGGTGCGCAAGATCTGCCAGGAGGCCGAGGTTCAGCTGATCGAGACGTCGCTCGCCTAGGCGGTTTTCAGCTGATATCACGCGCCCGTGATATTTCGTTTGACATTCGTTATCATTTCGAAATAATTCCGACACGGTTTCGTAAAAGCCCAAAAATGGTGCAATGCGAAATCGCTGGAGGAATTTGTGGACGCATCTCCGATCCGTGACATTTTCGTCATAGGCGGCGGCATCAATGGCTGCGGTATCGCCCGCGACGCCGTCGGGCGTGGCTTTTCCGTCTTTCTCGCCGAGATGAACGACCTCGCCAGCGGGACTTCCTCGGGCTCAACCAAATTGATCCATGGCGGCCTGCGCTACCTCGAATTCTACGAATTCCGCCTGGTGCGCGAAGCGCTGATGGAGCGCGAGGTTCTGTGGAAGAACGCGCCGCACATCATCTGGCCGATGCGCTTCGTGCTGCCCTATGCCAAGGGCCTGCGCCCGGCCTGGCTGATCAGGCTCGGTCTCTTCCTCTACGACCACATTGGCGGGCGCAAATTGCTGCCGGCGACCCGGACGCTGGACATGGCCAGGGATCCGGCCGGCAAGCCTTTGAAGCCGCTATTCAAGAAGGCCTTCGAATATTCGGATGGCTGGGTCAATGATGCGCGGCTGGTGGCGCTGAATGCACGTGATGCGGCCGACCGCGGCGCAACGGTCCGCACCCGCACGAAAGTGACCGGCGCGCGCCGCGAAAACGGCTTGTGGACGGTCCAGGTCGAGGATCTGCAGACCGGCGAGACCGAGGAGGTCAAGGCGCGCCTGCTGGTCAATGCCGCCGGCCCCTGGGTCGATCATGTGCTTTCCGGCGTCGTCGGCCTCAACGATGTGCACAATGTCCGCCTCGTGCAGGGCAGCCACATCGTCATCGCCAGGAAATTCGACGATCCGCGCGCCTATTTCTTCCAGAACAGGGATGGTCGCATCATCTTCGCTATTCCCTACGAGGAAGAGTTCACCCTGATCGGCACCACGGACCAGGATTATCCCGGCGATCCGCATGACGTGAGGATCAGCGACACCGAGATCGACTATCTCTGCGCCGCGGCAAGCGAATATTTCGCTGAAGCCGTCAAGCGTTCGGACATCGTCTGGACCTATTCCGCCGTCCGTCCGCTCTATGATGACGGAGCCTCCAAGGCGCAGGAAGCGACGCGCGACTATGTGCTCAAGGCCGATGGCGGCGATGGTGCCGCCCCGATCGTCAACGCCTTCGGCGGCAAGATCACCACCTATCGCCGGCTGTCGGAATCGATGCTGGAAAAGATCGAGGGTTTTCTGGGTAAACGCGGCAAGCCGTGGACGGCAAACGCGCCGTTGCCGGGCGGCGATTTCCCGGCCACCGGTTTCGATGCCGAAGTGGCGAAACTGAAGACCGCCTATCCGTTCCTCGACGCGCGCCTGGCTCGCCGGCTGACCCGGCTCTATGGCACCCGCGCAAGGATGCTGCTGGGGCTGGCCAAATCGAACGTCGATCTCGGCCGCAACTTCGGCGCCGATCTCTACGAGGCCGAGGTGCGCTATCTCGTTCAAAACGAATGGGCCGTCACATCGGAAGATGTATTGTGGCGCCGTACCAAGCGCGGTCTGCATCTCAGCCGCGAGCAGGTGGCGGCTCTCGATGAATTCATGCACGGCATAAGCCGGCGCCATGTCGCGGCTGCCGAATGAAGAGGGGTTTGAGCTGATGCGGAAGGCCTGGGAGGAGGCGTCATGCTGGAACTGAGAAACGTCACCAAGACGGTCGGTGCTGTCGCGCATATAAGCGATGTGTCGCTGACGCTCCAGCACGGCTCGCTCAATGTCCTGCTCGGACCGACGCTTTCGGGCAAGACCAGCCTGATGCGGCTGATGGCCGGCCTCGACGTGCCGACCTCCGGTTCGATCTGGTTCGACGGCCAGAATGTCACCGGCGTGCCGGTGCAGAAGCGCAAGATCGCCATGGTCTACCAGCAGTTCATCAACTATCCGGCGATGACCGTCTATGAGAACATCGCCTCGCCGCTCAGGGTGGCGGGAACCGATCAGGCGAAGATCGACAAGGAAGTGCGCCATGCCGCAGCACTTCTCAAGCTGACGCCCTATCTCGACCGCACGCCGCTGAGCCTGTCCGGTGGCCAGCAGCAGCGCACCGCACTGGCGCGCGCCATCGTCAAGAACGCCAGCCTGGTGCTGCTCGACGAACCGCTCGCCAATCTCGACTACAAATTGCGCGAGGAACTGCGCGCCGAATTGCCCAGGATCTTCGCCGCCGCCGGCACCATCTTCGTCTACGCCACGACCGAGCCGCACGAAGCGCTGCTGCTCGGCGGCAACACGGCGACGCTTTCCGAAGGGCGGATTACCCAGTTCGGACCGACCATCGACGTGTTCCGCAAACCGGTCGATCTGGTGACGGCCAAGACTTTCGCCGACCCGCCGCTCAACACCATCGTGCTGGCCAAGAAAGGTGGGGATTTCCTGCTCGAAGGTGGGGTCAAACTGCCGGTGCCCGCCGATCTCGCCGGCATTGCCGATGCCATGTACACGGTCGGTTTTCAGCCGCATCACCTGTCGCTCGATCGGCCCAATGCCGCCGCTGTGCCGGTGCGCGCCAAGGTGACGATCACCGAAATCACCGGCTCGGAAAGCTTCATCCATCTCGATTTCGCGGATGCACGCTGGGTGATGCTGAGCCACGGCATCCGCGACTTCGAACCCGACGCCGAGATCGAGGTGTTCATCGATCCGCGCCACATCATGGTCTTCGACGAGC
>NZ_RZRO01000113.1:0-20598 GCF_003997975.1 Mesorhizobium sp. M7A.F.Ca.US.005.03.1.1 | reverse complement strand
CCCTATTCCCCTATTCCCCTATTCCCCTATTCCCCTACCTCGCATTTTCGGGGTTACATCAGTCAAAACTCTTCCCTATAAGGCCCTCCTAGCCTGATACCAGAATCGCGAGCACAACCGGCCGGGTCTTCCCGTCCCGGTTTTTTGTGCAAGCCGCCCGCCGAACGGACCTTTGACATGCCAAGACGCACTGACATCAAGTCGATCCTGATCATCGGGGCCGGCCCCATCGTCATCGGCCAGGCCTGCGAGTTCGACTATTCCGGCACGCAGGCCTGCAAGGCGCTGAAGGAGGAAGGCTTCCGCGTCATCCTGGTCAATTCCAACCCGGCCACCATCATGACCGACCCGGAACTGGCCGACGCCACCTATATCGAGCCGATCACGCCTGAAGTGGTGGCCAAGATCATCGCCAAGGAGCGGCCCGACGCGCTGCTGCCGACCATGGGCGGCCAGACCGCGCTCAACACCGCTCTGTCGCTGCGCCGCATGGGCGTGCTCGAGCGCTACAATGTCGAGATGATCGGCGCCGATGCTACCGCCATCGACAAGGCCGAGGACCGCGCGCTGTTTCGCGAGGCGATGAAGAAGATCGGCCTGGAAACGCCGAAGTCGATGCTGGCCAACGCCACCGACGTCAAGAACACCGACCGCAAGACGCATGAGGCCGAGCGCGCCGCGCTCAAGGCCGAGAAACCGGCCGATCTCGACGCTGCGCTCGACGCCTTGGAAACCCGCTGGAACCTCGGCGAAGGCGACCGCAAGCAGCGCTATATCAGCCATGGCATGGCGATCGCCGCCCAGGCGCTCGACCATGTCGGCCTGCCGGCCATCATCCGCCCGTCCTTCACCATGGGCGGCACCGGCGGCGGCATCGCCTACAACCGCGCCGAATTCTACGAGATCGTCCAGTCCGGCCTCGACGCCTCGCCGACCACCGAAGTGCTGATCGAGGAGAGCGTGCTCGGCTGGAAGGAGTATGAGATGGAGGTCGTCCGCGACAGAGCGGACAATTGCATCATCGTCTGCTCGATCGAGAACATCGACCCGATGGGCGTGCATACGGGCGACTCGATCACCGTCGCCCCTGCCCTGACGCTGACCGACAAAGAATACCAGATGATGCGCAACGCCTCGATCGCGGTGCTGCGCGAGATCGGCGTCGAGACCGGCGGCTCCAACGTACAGTTCGCCGTCAACCCGGCCGATGGCCGCCTCGTCGTCATCGAGATGAACCCGCGCGTCTCGCGCTCGTCGGCCCTGGCCTCGAAGGCGACCGGTTTCCCGATCGCCAAGATCGCGGCAAAACTCGCCGTCGGCTATACGCTGGACGAGTTGGAGAACGACATCACCGGCGGCGCCACGCCGGCCTCGTTCGAGCCGTCGATCGATTACGTCGTCACGAAGATCCCGCGCTTTGCCTTCGAGAAATTCCCCGGCGCCGAGCCGGTGCTGACCACCGCCATGAAGTCGGTCGGCGAAGTCATGGCCATCGGCCGCACCTTCCAGGAATCGCTGCAGAAGGCGCTGCGTGGACTGGAAACCGGCCTGACTGGTCTGGACGAGATCGAGATTCCCGGTCTCAGCCATGGGGGCCTCGGTTCCGCCAACCATGCCGACGACCGCAACGCCATTCGTGCAGCGCTCGGCACGCCGACGCCCGACCGGCTGCGCATGGTGGCGCAGGCGATCCGCATGGGCACCTCGTTGGAGGACGTGCACGCCATGTGCAAGATCGACCCGTGGTTCCTCGAACAGATCGCCGGCATCGTCGCCATGGAAGCCCGCATCCGCGAGCACGGCATTCCCGAGGATGCCGTCAATCTGCGCATGCTGAAGGCCATGGGCTTCTCCGATGCCCGCCTCGCGTCGCTGACGAAGACCGACGCCGAAGTGATTCAGAAAGCTCGCGAAAAGCTCGACGTTCATCCTGTTTATAAACGCATCGACACTTGTGCGGCCGAGTTCGCCTCGCCCACCGCCTACATGTACTCGACCTATGAAGTGCCGTTCGCCGGCGCGCTGGCCAACGAGGCGCAGGTCTCGTCGCGCAAGAAGGTCGTCATCCTCGGCGGCGGGCCGAACCGCATCGGCCAGGGCATCGAGTTCGACTATTGCTGCTGCCACGCCGCCTTCGCGCTGCGCGATGCCGGCTATGAGGCGATCATGATCAACTGCAACCCCGAGACGGTCTCGACCGACTATGACACCTCAGACCGGCTCTATTTCGAGCCCCTGACGGCGGAAGACGTGCTGGAGATCCTGCGCGCCGAACAGGCGTCGGGCGAGCTGGTCGGCGTCATCGTGCAGTTCGGCGGCCAGACGCCGCTGAAGCTCGCCGATGCGCTGGAGAAGGCCGGCATCCCGATCCTCGGCACCTCGCCCGACATGATCGATCTCGCCGAAGACCGCGACCGCTTCCAGAAGCTGCTGCACAAGCTGAACCTCAGCCAGCCGAAGAACGGCATCGCCTATTCGGTCGAGCAGGCCCGCCTGGTTGCCGGCGAGCTCGGCTTCCCGCTGGTGGTGCGCCCGTCCTATGTGCTGGGCGGCCGCGCCATGCAGATCATTCATGACGAGGGCATGCTGCAGACCTACCTGCTCGACACCGTGCCCGGCCTGGTGCCGGAGGACATCAAGCAGAAATACCCCAACGACAAGACCGGCCAGATCAACACGCTGCTGGGCAAGAACCCGCTGCTGTTCGACACCTATCTCAGTGGCGCCATCGAGGTCGATGTCGACTGCCTCTGCGACGGCAAGTCGACCTTCGTCTCCGGCATTCTGGAACACATCGAGGAAGCCGGCATCCATTCGGGCGACAGTGCCTGCTCGCTGCCGGTGCACTCGCTGCCTTCCGAACTGGTCGACGAGCTGGAGCGCCAGACGGCAGCCCTTGCCCGCGCGCTCAATGTCGGCGGCCTGATGAACGTGCAATACGCGATCAAGGACGGCACGGTCTATGTGCTGGAGGTCAACCCGCGCGCGTCACGCACCGTGCCGTTCGTCGCCAAGACCATCGGCCGGCCGATCGCGAAAATCGCCGCCCGCATCATGGCCGGCGAAAAACTGGAAGACGCCTTCGCCCATTACGGCGCGATGCCTGATCCCAGGAACCCCGGCCACATCGCGGTCAAGGAAGCCGTGTTCCCCTTCGCCCGCTTCCCCGGCGTCGACATCCTGCTCGGCCCGGAAATGCGCTCGACCGGCGAGGTCATGGGCCTCGACCGCGATTTTGCGCTGGCCTTCGCCAAGAGCCAGTTGGGCGCCGGCGTCGACCTGCCGCGCTCCGGCACGCTGTTCGTCTCGGTGCGCGACGAGGACAAGAAAGGCATCCTGCCGGCGGTCAAGCGCCTCGCCGGCCTCGGCTTCAAGGTGCTGGCGACCTCAGGCACCGCCCGCTTCCTCGCCGAAAACGGCGTCGACGCCCAAAAAATCAACAAGGTCCTGGAAGGCCGCCCCCACATCGAAGACGCCATCCGCAACCGCCAGGTCCAGATCGTCTTCAACACCACGGATGGCCAGAAGGCGGTGTCGGACTCCAAGTCGCTCCGCCGTGCCACGCTGATGCAGAAGGTGCCGTATTATACGACGCTGTCGGGAGCGGCCGCGGTGGCGGAGGCTATTGCGGCGCTGAAGGCGGGGAGTTTGGAAGTGCGGCCGCTGCAGGAGTATTTTGCGTGAGGAGCTAGCGTGGGCCTGCCATCACCCGAAACCAGTCTTTGATAGTAAGATGAAGACGGTCGACTTCGTCTTCGGCCAAAAAACCACAATGGGCGATCGTACCACGTAACACGTTAAGCTGATGCAGTACCCTTGATAGGGCTGGTTGGTTACTCATGATGCCGGCGAAATTCGCCCAGTTTTTTCTTATTATGTCCCCAAGCTGTCCAAAAGTAGTATAGTCTATTTCCCGCTCGGAGCGGATCGAGAGAGCCAGCTCCAGTTCTCTTTTACGATTCTTATCAACCTCGTCTTTAATCACCTGATCGACACAAGTATCCCACCAGGATCGGCCATAAGATTCCTCTAATGTCTCTTGGATTATTCTTCTAATCTCGTTCTCTACGAGATAGAATAATTCATAGTATGATGCCATCTTCGAAGCACGAGAACGGCTCTCCCTAGAAAATTGCGCCAGGTGCTCGTCGTAAACCGCAGCAGCATCCGTACGATTCATGCCTAAGGGAGAGCCGTCAGCCTGATCAAATTTCTCCACTTCCGCCTGGATTACAGCGCATTTCAGAATGTATAGCTCCAATTTATGAAGGTCTATCATTTTATCAGGTTTTCCCTGATGCTTCGAAATATTGTGTTGTATATTTCTATGTTTGTAGTCGCAGGTAGAACCAAATTAATCTGATATGAGATACCGTTAAGGCTTAGCTGAGGGGCGCTAATGCGATCCGGTGTAGAACTCATCGAATCTGAGTTCGCGGGGGCGTTTACGGCAGCAGCCTTATTCTCATCAGCTCCTTGCGCATACTCTTGGAACGCACTGAAAGTACCGTAAATATAGCCAACAACTTTGTCCGCACGATTTAGCCCAGTGATGCTGACGATTGCGTCGATAATCTTGTCGCGATCGGCCTTGTGCGCGTACTGATTCCGTTTAAAAATTTCGGAAAAGCCCGTCTTCAACGCGTGGAGTGCAGCTGAAGCCCTGCCTCCGTCAGTTTGAAATTCAGAGTAGTAGTTGGTAGGTGTGCCATCACTAGTTAAGAATCCAACCCTTTTCAAAATAGGTATAACTGGTATTGAACTTCCACCAGTTATCTCAAATACAGTGTTCAGGAAGTCTCTATTAAATTTTGGCGGTCTCTCGCTGACAGGTATTTTCTGAATCGCCCTTTTAAACACGCCAACACTAGACGTGTATGGCATGTTTCCGGGTATCTCTCGATTGGGTACTGCCTTCTTTTCGTCTTTCACAGCGGCCACGGCTGCGTTTGAACCAGTTTCTTTTTCTGCCACTTTCCCCTCCTGCCCTATTCGAAATATTATAAACTGACTGGCATTACATGCAATCCTCCGGCCACTCTATCGCTGCGCCCGACACCGGCAGCTCCTTCATCTGTTTTTTGTACATATTGAGTGCCTGCAGCATCTTCTTGGCGAATCGCCCACGCCGTATTGGTGAAGCCCCTCAAGCCACAGCCACACACTCGATCTCGATATCAAACTCCATCGGCCAAGACGCCACAGGCACAAAACTGCGCGCCGGCGGGTTGACGCTAAAGTACCTCGCATAAACCCGGTTGATGGCGTTGTAGAAGCCGGAATTGACGGCGTAGATGCGCACCATCACCACATTGTCGAGCGAGGTGCCGGCCGCTTCCAGGCAATGCTTCAGCGCCTTCAGCGACGCCTCGGTCTGCACCTCGATGTCGCCGCGCACCATCTCGCCGGTCACCATGTCCACCGGCGGCGTCGCCGAGATGAACACGAAGCCGTTGGCCTTGACCGCCGTCGAACAGGGCAGGCCGAGCGCCCGCACCTTGTCCGACATGACCGGCACTTCGATGATTTCTTTCTTCATGGCAAATCTCCCTTGTTTGCAGGGAGCTTATCCCCGCACTGGCGGAACGCCAGCGCCGTTCTTCCCTTCTCCCCTTGTGGGAGAAGGTGGATCGGCGCGTTAGCGCCGGGACGGTTGAGGGGTGTTCCAGCGGAATGAGGCGGCGGCGTTCCCTGGAACACCCCTCATCCGACCTCGCTTCGCGAGGCCACCTTCTCCCACAGGGGGAGAAGGAAGATGCGGCGCTAAAGAAAACCAATGAACCGTCCTGCGAAAAGCACGGAAGTCCACAACAGCATCGAGAGCACGGCCAGGGCGATCCCGCCTGCCGGCGCGTCGCCGCCTGTTGCGCGGCGAAAGCGCATGAAGGCGAGGAAATTGACGCCGGCGAGAAGGATGAGTGCCATCTTGGCGAGGAAAACCGGCATCGCCGCATAGGTGCCCGCCTTGACCGAAAACAGCAGCGAGCCTGTGACGAGCGCACCCGCGAACGCACTTAATGCAATGCGGCGCAGCAGCGCGACGAATGCGGCTTGCGGCAGCGAACGGAAGGCGCCGCAGATCCTGAGGTCCATGAGAACGACGCTGGTCAGCAGCGCACCGATCGACATGATGTGGAGCGCATTGACTATGGGGTAGGCAATGAAGGAAGCCTTCAGCCACCGCGCCAACGCAAGATGCTCAATGCCGGCAAGGAACTCGGCCATTTACGCCGGCGGCACTCGGTCGGGATAGACATCATAGGTTTTGCCGCCGACGATGACGCGGACAGCTTTCATGCGCTTTTCGCTCGCCTCCACCGAGCGGTTGCCGATCGCGGTCACCTCGTCGCCGACCTTGGCCACCTCCTCCGTGAAGCCGGCGGCGATCGTGCGTGATGGCGGCGCCATCTCCACCCGCCAGGCCTCACCCTCCGCGTCGACATCCAGCGTGGCGTGCGGATTGCCGATATAGATGGCCGTGATCTTGCCCTTGAGTTCGAAAAACCCATCCTGTGTCCACGACCAGCCGTGATGGGCATAGGCCGCGGTGCCGGCGGCAAGCATCACGGCCGCCGTCAGCGCGACGCTGCGAATTGCCTTGAACTGCATCGCTCGTCTCCTCGGTTCATCCCGCAGGCACTTGAGAGTAGGACACGGCGCGGCAACGTCAAATCATATCGAGCGAAAGACTGGACCGCCAAGCGCCCGCCCAATCGCCGGCATGACGCCTTGTTAATGACACCCATGCGCGCCACTCTCTCTTTCCTGGCCGTTCTTCCCCTGGGCTGAAGATCGGACTCCCATCGGAAACGAGGCGAACCATGAGCAGCATGAGAGACCGTCAGGAAGGCTTCGAAAAGAAGTTTGCGATGGACGAGGAAACGAAGTTCAGGGCCATGGCGCGCCGCAACAAGCTGCTCGGCCTGTGGGCCGCCGAACAGCTCGGCAAATCCGGTGCTGACGCCGACGCGTATGCCAAGGAGGTCGTGCACGCGGATTTCGAAGAGGCAGGCGACAACGATGTGTTCCGCAAGGTCCGCGCCGACTTCGACGCGGCGGGCATCGCCCAGTCGGATGGCCAGATACGCACCGCCATGGAAGAGCTGCTGGTGACCGCGGTCGAGCAGATCAGGTCGACCTGAGCGCCGCTCAGCCTTGATCGGTAGGGCGTGCCGTCCTTAAGGCACAGGGCCACATTGTGGTGTTGGTTGGCCAAGCGGGCTGGCTTCCATCGTAGCGCTCTACGGCGCCCCCCTCTGTCCTGCCGGGCAGGACAGAGGGGGGCGCCATAGTGAACCGCCCTCACCCCTGATGCGCGGCGGCCAGTTCCTTCACGTGTTTTTCGTGCATCTGCAGCGTCGGCAGGGTTTTCTTGGCGAATTCCTTCATTGCCGGGTCGTCGCCGGATTTCGCATAGCCGCTGAACAGCGCGACGGCTTCCTTATGAGCGTTGGTCTGCATCTCGATGTATTTGGCCTGGAATTGATCGCCGCTGGCGCTCTTCAGCTCATCGAGCATCTTCTGCTCCTTGGGCTGCAGGGCCGGACCGGACGGTGCGGTGGCCGAGGTTGTCTGGCCCTGGGCAAGCGCCGCCTTGAATTCCTCGCCGGCCTTGGTGTGATCGGCGATCATCTGTTTGGCGAACGCCTTGACGTCGGCGTCGGTTGCCTGTTGCTCGGCGAGCTTGCTGGACTCGATCTCGAACTCATTGGCGCTCGGCACCGTCTTGATGAAGGTCGAAGTGTCGACCTTCGTCGTGGCGGCGAGCGGCGTGGTCGTGGCGGTCGTGTTCGACTGGGCAAAGGCCGGCGCGCCGGCAAGCAATGCTGCTGCGGTCAGAATGGTAAGCGTCTTCATGGCATGTCTCCGGTTGGAATTGTCCCTCGGACAATCCAACGTCGCTTGGGCACTCCGGTTGCAGGTCATGAGGAAGAAGCCTGCGCGTGTCGCCTCGATTACCCGAACCGCGGCGGCTGACCAGAGCTACCTTTCAGTGGCAGCAAGCCTCGCCATATTGCAGCTGCTCGTTCCAGTTCGGGCGGCCTTCAGGCGTGAAATCCATCAGGTTCCAAAGCGTTTCGCAGGTGCCGAGGCCACGCGGATCCTGACCGGGCTCCGTCGGTGCGAAATCCAGTTCCGAACTCCAGAAATGGCGTATGCCGTCGGGGTCGCGGTGAAACACCGACAGCAGCGGGATCTGTGAGCCGTCGGCCGCCTCCGCATTGTAGTCGCGCTTGAAGCTGTTGGCCGCCGAAGACACCAGCCGCATGTTGCGCCAGCCCCGATCTCGACCGAGCGTGACCAGGTTTTCGAGCGCGGTCTTGCCCACCACCGCGAAATTGAAGCCGGCCGCCTGGAGATGCCCGACCGCGCCGTCGAACTGATCGAGCAATGCCGTGCAGGACGGACATGGCTGGTCCGGTCGGGCGAGCTTCGCCGTGCCGCCGCTGGTCGCCACATCGCGCTTCTCCTGCGGGTGGCGCGGGAACATCATGTTGTAGAGGATCAGGCTGTCCTTGCCGGGCGCGAACAGCTCCGACAGCCTTGTCTTCGCGGGCTTGCCCTGGGCATTCAGTGCGTCGAATTCATAGTCCTGGCGGATCGGCCCGCCCGGCGGCAGCGCGCGCCGGGCCTCGGCGACCTCTTCCATGGCGCGGCGCAGCTCGATTTCCTTCTTCAGCAATTTTTCGCGCGCGGTGCGGTATTTCGCGGATTCGTTGGGAAAGGTGATCATGATCGGCTCCTTCAAGTCGCGGCGCCGGCGTCCCGGCGCGGTTGCTCTGCGACCCAAGGACGTTTGGCGGTGATCGGCTCCGACATTTATTGCGCATGGTGATATGTCGTAATCCCTGTTCGGGCAGCGTGATCCGGGGGACGAAATGCACGACGACGAGATCGATCTGCGCTGCCCGCAAGTGGTGGCCGACAATGCCGCCAAGGGCCTCAGACTGCGCGGAGAATTCGGCCGCGGCGGCACCGAGATCGGCGTCGCCCGCGCCACCGAACTGAAGAACCGGGAAAAGCTCGCGCCCTCCACCATTCGCCGCATGGTCAGCTATTTCGCCCGCCACGAGGTCGACAAGCGCGGCAGGAACTACGGCAATGAGCAGAACCCTTCGGCCGGCTACATCGCCTGGCTGCTGTGGGGCGGCGACGAAGGCCGCACCTGGGCGCTTGATCTCAAGCAGAAGATAGGCAACGCGCCGGACATCTGACAACGGTCCGCACTACGCCGACCGCTCCTCACCCCTTCACACCGCCGGCGGTCAGGCCGGAGACGATCTTGCGCTGGAAGATCAGCACCAGCACCACCAGCGGCACCGTGACGATCACCGAGGCGGCCATGATGTTGCCCCAGGGGATCTCGAACTGCGAGTTGCCGGAGAGCAGCGCGATCGCCACCGGCACGGTCCGCTGTGCGTTGTTGGAGGTGAAGGTCAGGGCGAACAGGAACTCGTTCCACGCACCGATGAAGGCCAGCAGTCCGGTGGTCGCCAGCGCCGGCCACATCAGCGGCAGGAAGACCCGGGTGACGATGATCCACGGCGTCGCGCCATCGAGGATCGCCGCCTCCTCGACCTCGACCGGCAGGTCGCGGACGAAGGTGGTGAGCACCCAGACGGTGAACGGCAAGGTGAAGATCATGTAGGAGAAGATCAGCGCGAACAGCGAATTGTAGAGGCCGAAGATGCGGACCAGTTCGAACAGCCCGGCCAGCAGCGCCACCTGCGGGAACATCGACACCGACAGGATGATGAACAGCAGGGCCGAGCGGCCGCGGAATCGAATGCGCGCCAGCGCGTAGGCTGATGTGACGCCGAGCAACAGCGACAGCGCGACGACTGCGCCGGAGACGAAGAGCGAGTTCGCGAGGTTGCGCACGAAGGCGCCCTCGGTCAGCACATTCCGGTAATTGGCGAAACTGATCGTCGTTGGCCACAGATCAGCCCGGAACAGGTCGGTCCCGGATTTCAGGCTGGTGACGATCGCGTAATAGAACGGGAACACCGCGACGAAGACGATTCCCGCGACCAGCAGATAAAAGGCCGTGCGCTTCACGATCCACATCTCAGCGGTCCCCGTCCAGGCTGATCCGGCCGATCCGGATGGTGACGATGGTAAGCAGAGCGAGGATGAGGAAGAGCAGGGTCGAGGCGGCGGAGCCATAGGCGAATTTGTCGAACTCGAACAGGTTCTCGCGCGCGAACACCGACATCGACTTGGTGTGCACATTGTTAGGGGTCAGCACATAGATCAGGTCGAAGATACGCAGCGCATCGAGCGCGCGGAAGATCACCGCCACCAACAGCGCGGGGCGGATCAGCGGCAAGGTCACCCGCCAGAAGATCTGCCAGGGGTTGGCGCCGTCGAGCCTGGCGACCTCGATGATCTCCCTCGGCAGCATCTGCAGCGCGGCCAGGATGAGCAGCGTCATGAATGGCGTCGCCTTCCAGATATCGACGATGAGGACCGCCGCCATCGCGGTGTCGGCGTTGGCCGTCCAGGCGATCTTGGTGCTGATCAGGCCAAGATTGAGCAGCACCACATTGATGATGCCGAACTGGTCGTTGAGCATCCATTGCCACATCTTCGCCGAGACGATCGTCGGGATCGCCCAGGGGATCAGGATCGCCGCCCTGACGATGCCGCGGCCTGGGAATTCGGCGTTGAGAACCAGGGCAACGATGGTGCCGAGGATGGTCTCACAGGTCACCGAAATCACGGTGAAGCGCACCGTGTTCCAGACGGCACGCCACCAGACAGGGTCGACCAGCAACCCGTCATAGAGGGTCCGGCCGCTTGGCATGTGAAGTACCGAAAAGTAATTGGCGAAGCCGACCCATTGGCGCGCGTCGAGATCGGCCAGCGAGGCGTCGGTGAAGCTGAAATAGACCGTGCGGGCAAGCGGCCAGCCGGCCGCCGCGGCGAGCACCAGAAGCATTGGCGCCAGGAAAAGCCACGCCGAGCGAACGCGCTGTGCCCTCAACGGCGCGTGCGCGGCCTTGGCTGTTTCCGGTTTCATCCCTGTCATCTCGCTCCGCTCGCTGCGGTCCCGCCGGCCGGCTGTCCCAGTATCATCACCAGCCTCGGCCCTTCAGCTTGGTCAGCGTCGCTTCGAGGTCGGCCAGATTGTCGGCGGCAGTGCCGTCGCCCGAGAGAGTGTTGTGAACAGCGTTCCAGAACTGGCTCGACGCCTCGTTGTATTTGATCCTGGTCGCGGCCGAGGGGCGCGGCACCGCATTGAGAAAGATCTGCTTCCAGCGCGGAATAATCGGGTGTTGCCTGGCGATGTCGGCATCGTCATACAGCGCCTGGATGGTAGGCAGGTTGGACGTCTTCAGCGCGCGGTATTTCTGCATCGCGGGCGAGGCAATGAACTTGACCAGCTCGATCGCGGCATCCGGATGCTTCGAATATTTGGAGACCGCGAGGTTCCAGCCACCCAGCGTCGCGACCGGTCGGGCGCCTTCGCCGGTGCCGGCCGGCAGCGGCGCCACGTCGAACTTGCCCTTGATCGGCGAGCCCTCGCCGTTGCCGAGCGCATAGGCATAGGGCCAGTTGCGCATGAACACCGCGTTGCCGGTCTGCCAGACGCCGCGCGATTCCTCTTCCTGGTAGGCGAGCACGCCGGGCGGCGCGATGGTCCCAACCCAGCCCTTGACCATATCGAGCACCGCCGCCGCTTTTGGATTGCTGATGGAGATGGAGCCGTCCGGCTCGATGATCTGGCCGCCGCCATTCGACATCACCCATTCGAGCGCGTTGCAGGTCAGCCCCTCATAGGCGTTGCCCTGAAAGACGAAGCCCCAGATATCCCGATTGCCGGCTGCACGTTCCTTATCCATGACCAGCCTGGCGGTGTCCGCCAGTTCCTTCCAGGTGGCCGGCACCTTGGCGCCATATTTGTCGAGGAGATCCTTGCGGTAGTAGAGCGCCGGCGCATCGGTGAAGATCGGCAAGGCGACCAGCTTGCCGTTGACGGTCTGCGACTGGATGATCGACGGGAAATGCTCGGCCACGATGTCCCTGGTCGCTGCGGTCAAATCGACGAACTGGCTGGCGAGCTGCGGCGCCCAGATCACGTCCGTCTGGTAGACGTCGATGTCGCTGTTTCCGGCGGCAAGCCACAGCCGGTACTGGCCGAACTGGTCGGTCCCGGACGTCGGCATGACGACGATGTTGACCTTGTTGCCGCTGTCTTTCTCGTAACGGTCGAGGATCTCGCGCAGCACCTTGATGCCGTCGCCGGTATCGCCCGACACCATCGACAGCTCGACGGCCCGCGCCGGCGTACCAACCAGCATGGCGGCGACGCCGAGCGCCAGGAATGCGTGAGAAAACTTCATGGTGATGGACGTCCCTCCGCGGCCGGCCACGGAAAATCCTCCCACGCGCCGGCAGCTTGTCAGGCCCTCACCTCCCATTGAATGCGAAGCGGCGCTTTGGGTTCCCAAATCGCGCCGTTCCTGCGTGAGGCGACACCCATCAGGGGGTGTTGAGATTCAGGTCAGGCCGAGTCGAAAATGGTGGTTTCCGAGAACCGGAGCGGAGCGTACTTTTGGGTACGTGAGCACCGGAAGCGCAGGAAGCCATCATTTGCGGGCCGGCATCACCTGAATATCAGCACCCTAGCCTTCCCAGGCGACAGGCATCATACCCAGCCGCTCATAGAGCCGGACGGCGGCGGGATTCTCGACCGTGTTGGTCTTGAGGTCGACATGGTCGGCGCCGCGTTCGCGAAAAACGGCGAAGGCGTGCCACATCAGCGCTTCGGCAACACCCTTGCCGCGCGCCTCGGGATGAACGGCAAGATCCTTGACGAAGGCGCGGGTCCAGCACAGCGCCGCCGCCGCCAGCCGGCCCTTGGCGTCGATGACGAGGAAGCACAGCGCCGGGTCGAATTCGGGATCGTCCGCGATACGCGGCCACCACTCGTCGAACGGACCATCGGCGCCGTCATCGAACACTTCCGTCAAAAGCGCATGCAGGGCGGGCGCGTCACCAGGCTCGAAACTGCGCATGACAAAGCCGTCGGGCCAGTGCGGCGGAACCAGCGTCTCGTCGAGGATCTTGCGCAGCCGGATGTCGTTCAGGGCCGGCGGGCGCGGTTCTGGCATCGCGCTCAGGCGTCGGGTTGCAGGCGACGGCGCTGGCGGTCGCGGCCAAGGCCGGTCGCCTCGAGCAGGCCCTTGCGCTTGGCGTCGTAATAGTAGCCGGTCTGATAGAGCCAGTCGGCCTTCTTGGCGTTGCCGCCGGCCACCAGCCAGGCGCCGCGCAGATATTTGACCGCGTATTTTAGATTGGTTTCGGCGTCGAACAGGCCCTTGGCCGGTCCGTCATAGCCCATGCCGCGTGCCGTCGCGTGCTTGATCTGCATCAGTCCCCAATGGCCGTTGTTGTAGGCTTTCGGGTTGAAGGTGCTCTCGCGGTTGACGACATGGCGCACCAGGTCCACCGGCACCTGGTAGATCGCCGCATATTTCTCGATCAGCCGCTCGACATCGCCACGCACGCCCGTCGCGTGTTCTTCTTGCACGGGCCCTGCCGGAAACTGGACCAGGGCCGCCGGGTTCTGCGGCACGACATAGGCGACCTGCTGGACGCCGGGCATGCGGTCGCCCTTGGCGGTTGCCGGCACGATCAGCCCCGCGGTCGTATAAGTCTCGGCCGCCTTGACCGGTTCGTTCGCATTTGCCGGCGGCGGCGCCTGCCAGGCATTGGCGGTCATCACCGCGGGCACGGCTGGTGCCGCCGGTGTCGATCCGGCAAAAGCGGCGGTCGCCGCAGCCGGCTGTGCGGCGGAATCGGGCGGCAGCTCGGCCGTCTGAACGGGGGCGATCCCCGATGATTCCGGCAGCACCGAAACCGTCTCCGGCAGAGGCACGGTGAAGCCGGCATCAGCGCCGGCGGCGGTCGCTGTTTCGGTGAGAGCAGGCGCGGACTTCATCTGCGAGGTCGACGTGCAGCCGCTGATGCCGGCGGCGGCCAGGATCACGCCGATCGCGATAAGGTTGAGTTTTGCTGGCAAGCCGCGCTCGGGTCCGGTTTGTCGGGTTGTTAAGAAATCCCTTACACCAGCGATTCAGGCCGGGCAATCGGGGCGATCAGGTGGTTTTCGGGTGGCGAGACGCGGGCGGCGATGCCATATTGTTCCGGATATGTACTGGGACGAATCCCGGATTTCGCCACTTTGCGGGAAGGAACGCATCATGGTCACGACAGCTTCGATCACGGCCGGCCACGCAGTGTTAGAAACAGTGATCGGTTTCATGGGCATTGCCTGGAGCGAAAAGGGCCTGATCCGGCTCTGCCTGCCCGAACGCAGCCGCGAAGCGGTGGAACGGCGCCTGCTGCGTCACGGTGGCGTTTCCGCTTCCACGGCGCAGCCGCCATGGGTGGTCGAGCTGATCGCAGCGATCAAGGCCTATGCGGCGGGCGAGGATGTCGATTTCTCCGCCGTACCGGTCGATCTCGACGGCGTCGACGATTTCCGCCTCGCCATTTACGACGCGGCGCGAAAACTCTCCTTCGGCGAAACCACCACCTATGGTGAGCTGGCCAAGACCGCCGGCCATGCCGGGCTCGCCCGCGAAACCGGGGCCGCCCTTGGAGCCAATCCGGTGCCGCTGGTCATCCCTTGCCATCGCATCCTTGCCGCCGGCGGCAAGATCGGCGGCTTCTCGGCGCCGGGCGGCTCGGTCACCAAGGAGAAGATGCTGGCCATGGAAGGCGTGCGCGTCGGCCCGCCGCCGCCGGCGCAGGTATCGTTCGGGTTTTGAGCGGCGGCCGGCGCTGGCAGAAGGCCTGGATCAGTACATCGGTCGCTTATTGACCGGGTTGGCGGGCACCGGCTGCATCACGTCCCAATGCTCGGCGATCTTGCCGTTTTCAACGCGAAAAATGTCCACGATGACGGTCTCCGGCATGTTACCTGCCCTCGGTTGAACGACCTGGGTCCATGACGAGGTCGCCTTCGGCGATCACCCGCTTGAAGTCGACTTTTTGTTTTGGCCAATTGGCGACACCCATGCTTTCGAGAAGCTTTTTGACCGAGTCTCGGCCATCCGTCATCGTCGGGTTATGCTGAATGTAAGCCTCGGCCCAATAGCGGTCCAGCGCGGCAAGGTCATGGTCGCCGAACAGCGCCTGATAGGCTTTCAGGACAAGCGTCCTGTTTTTTTGAGTCAATTCATGCTGTTGCAGCACCTGCTTGACCGGCTTGGTGTTTCCCGCATGCGCCGCGGCGGTGAGCGCCGCGACCGCGAAAGCGGCCGCCGCGAAGGATTTAAGTTGCAGCACGGATGTCTCCCTCGGTTGCTTCGGTGTCAGGCCAATGCGCGCGCAACGAGCACCGTATCGACATACTGCCGCATGCGGATGATCTTGCCGTCCCGCAGTTCGTAGAGATGAGCGAAGGGGGCCGTCATGGATTTTCCCGTCGCCTTATATGTACCGGAATACACGCCGAAGGCCGCCACCCGGTCGCCATCGGCAATGAAGCTGTGCACGTCGGCGTGGTATCCGATCCACTCCGAGCCGAGCCGCTTGAAGACCCCCTGCATCAGGGCCTCGATGCCGACATAGGTGCCGGCATAGGGGAATCCTTCCGCCTCGGTCCATTCGATGTCGGCGGAAAGAACGGCCAGCAGATTGCGGCCGTTCTCCTCGGAAGTTCCCTCGTAGGTTCCACGGATCAAATCGAGGTTCGTCGCCATGTCAGCCCCACTTCATCTCGCCCTTGGCGACCTTGGATCCGACATCGAGGGCGACGCCCATACCGAGGCCGGGGAAGCGGGTCTCCATGGCGGCCTTCAACGCGGCGCTGTCTGCCGCCTTGTCCAGTTCTTCCTCGAAGGTGAGGAGATAGGACTTGGTGAACTCCACCGCCGAAGGACCGATCGCGGCATCGGGGGCCATGTGGCCGGGCACCACGACAGCGGGCCTGCGGGCGGCAATCGCGTCCAGCGTCTTGATCCAGGCGGCACGGCTTTCCCTGGTCTGCGTGCCGGCGGTCCAGACGTGAACGCCCGAGAAGATCATCACCCCGCCGAAAACGGCATTGAGCGACGGCACGAACAGATAGCGGCGGTTGGCCAATCCTTCTTCCGCATTGACGATCTCTACAGTCTCGCCATCGACCGTCAGCGTTGCGCCGTCGAATGCCTCGGGGAGGACGATGTCGGAAAGCGCCTGCGGGCCATTTTCCTTCAGTTGCGGACCCCAGACGGCGAGCTTCTTCTCCACATTGCCCTTGATGGCTTCCAGCGTGGCGGAGGCAGCGATGACTTTTGCCTCCGGGAAGGCGTCCCTCACCGGCTTCAGGCCGAAGTAGTAATCGGGATCGGACTGAGTGACATAGATGGTGGTCAGCTTCTTGCCGGTGGCCTTGAGGGCATCGGCGAGCGCCTTGCCGTCCGGATAGGTGAAGCCGCCGTCGATCAACAGGGCTTCGCTCGGCCCCGACAGTAGCACCGGCGCACGGAAGAAACCGTTTGGACCCGCCGGGAAGTGTTTCCAGCCAAGCTTGGCGCCGGCGGCCTGGCCGCTGTCGATGGGCGCGAAAACGGCGGTTGCGCCGAGGGCCAATGAGGTCTTCATGATCTGTCTCCTCGTGAACATGGAATATCTCCGTTGAATGAAAGGGGATCGGGTGCGGCTACGGGCCCGCAGGGCGGACGGTAGACGGCACGGTAAGCCCTCTGGATTAATCAATAAATTGGCCGTAATAATACAAACTGTATGTTGAAAGCTTACAATGAGCCTTCGTGGTGGAATCGATAAACCTCAATCGCCTCGCCTATTTTGCCACCGTGGTCGACGCAGGTTCCTTTACCCGCGCGGCCGAGCGGCTTGGCATCACGAAAACAGTCGTCAGCCAACAAGTCGCTCGCCTCGAGGCTGAGCTGCGGACCACGCTTCTCGTGCGCACGACGCGAAGGGTCGAGCCGACGGAAGCAGGCCGTCTTCTGCATGCACGCTGCGTTCTGATCCTGCGGGATGTCGAAGAAGCGGTCGCCGAGGTTGGCGAGGCCAACGCCGAGGTGGCCGGTGTGCTGCGTGTTTCCGCGTCCAATGACTATGGCGCGATCGTGCTGGCCCCGATCGCCGCCCGCTTTCGCCAGAGATTTCCGGCCTGCGGCGTCGAACTGGTCATTTCCGATGCCATAATTGACTTGATCGGCAACAAGATCGACCTGTCCATCCGGGTTGGCTGGCTGGATGACTCCAGCCAGCAGGCGCGACGCATCGGCACCTTCCGGCAAATCCTGGTCGCGTCGCGGGATTTCGCGGCCGGGATCAGGGTGAACAAGCCGGAAGATCTTTCTTCCTTGCCGCTCGTTGCCAATGCCGTGCTTCGCAAGCCGTTCACCTGGAACTTCACCCGAGGCGATTCCGAGCCGCGCACCATCACCCTGCGCGAGGCGTTCTCCATCAACTCGACGCCCGCCGTACTGGAAGCGACGCTCGCCGGCGGCGGACTGGCAGTTCTGCCGGACTATCTGGTCGTCGACTATCTATCGCAAGGCCGCCTCGTCCACGTGCTCCCCGACTGGGCGCTGCCCTCCGGCGGCATTCACGTGGTCTATCCGGCGGCGCGCTTTCGCCCGCAAAAGGTGACGCAATTCGTGTCCATGCTCACGGAACATATCCGGGATTGAGAGCAATGGCTGCCGGTCGACAAGCGCTAGTTGTTATGGAAGAACCGCCGGCGGAAATGCCGGTCGTTGTCCGGCCGCTTGCAGTTGTAGACCGGGCAGGACTTTGTGTCGGCGCTCGGCACGTAGGCTCGTGTCCTCACCTCGCCCATGCTGCAGAATCGCTGGCTCTGCACATAGCGGTCGTAGAGCGGCAGTCCCGGCACTCGCTTCGACTGGTAGCGCAGGATGACCGCCCCCTGCCGGGCGATCGTCGCCTGAACCTTGCCGCAGCTCATACGCGTCGGGTCGTAGCGCGAGATCGCCTGAGCCTGAGCGGCGACAAGCGTCAGGCAGGCGGCAAGCAGAATGGTTTTCATGGTCCTCTCCCTGATCCGCCGCCCAGGGACGTCGCGATCCGTCGTGACGCTCTCACGCGATTGGGGCGGCCATTGGGCAGCGCCCTGATCACGGCTTTCTCACACAGTCTTGTTTTTTGTGCGAAAGCAGCCTATATGCCTTCCATTGATATTTCGGCCGATCGATCCGGGCCTCGCGATAATCGCGTTTGCTGACGTCTATCTCCAAAATCTCGATGCACACCGGCTGGACCTCGGTCCGGTCAATCTAAAGCAAATGTGAAGGACTATCTAAATGGCAACTGGAACGGTCAAGTGGTTCAACGCCACCAAGGGCTTCGGCTTCATTCAGCCTGACGCGGGCGGCGCGGACGTATTCGTCCACATCTCCGCTGTCGAGCGTGCTGGACTGTCGACCCTGGTCGAAGGCCAGAAGATCAACTTCGAGATCGAGCAGGACCGCCGCACTGGCAAGTCGTCCGCTGGATCTCTGAGCAAGGCAGCCTGATTTTGCGATAGCGCGCGCCGGGCGAGAGTTCGGGGCGCGCGGCAAGTCACGGATGTACTGACAGTCGCGCGAGAAGCGCGCTGGAGCGGAAAGACCCGACAAGCTGGATCAGCAGATAGCTGCCAGCCCGGACCGGACGCTCCCGATCAGGCTACCAAGCATGGGAAGGCGGGATTTATCCCGCCTTTTTTGCTGTCTGGGTTAGGTGGCGCAGCCTGCACTATGGTTCCAACTTGTGGTACTTTTAGCCCAGTAGTGGTACCATTCGGCCATGACCAAACTTGAGCAGATCGAAAAATCCGTCGCCGAACTGAGCCCCGAGGAACTGAAGGCGTTTGCCGCCTGGTTCGAGGCGCTCCAGGCGGATATGTGGGACCGGCAGATGGAAGCCGACGCGAAGGCGGGCCGTTTGGACAGGCTTGCCGAACAGGCGCCGGCTGACCATCGCGCTGGTCGGACGCGGCCTCTGTGAACCACGTCGCCTCTCCATCGTTCTGGGAGGCTTATGAAAAACTGCCATCGTCAATCAGAGCAAAGGCGGACAGGCGTTTTGCCCGACTGCGTTCGATCCTTTTCATCCCTCACTGCATTTCAAACAGGTCGGTCGCTATTGGTCGGCGCGAGTTGACGAAAACTATCGGGCTGTTGCCATACGCAACAATGAAGATGTGATCTGGTTCTGGGTCGGCACCCACGCCGACTACGACCATTTGTTGAAATAGCCCCTCCTTCAGGAGGAGAAGGCTACCCCACCCACTCGATCGGCACATGCCCCGGATCCGCTTCCACGCGGCCAAGCCATGCCGACACCGCCGGATAGGCGTCGAGCTGGAAACCGCCCTGCTCCGCCGTATGCGTATAGGCATAGAGCGCGATGTCGGCGACGCTGAGCGCGCTGCCGGCGAAGAAGGCATTGTTTTCCAGATGCCTGTTCATCACGCTGAGCGCCTTGTTGCCGCGCTCCAGCGTCACCGCCAGCCGCTCCGGGGTCGCATCCCCAGCACGTTCGGGAAAGGTCAGCAGCGCCTTGCGCACGGCTATGTAGGGCTCGTGGCTGTATTGTTCGAAGAAAAGCCATTGATACGCGAGCCCACGCTCATACCTGTCCGCCGGCAGGAAGCGTGTGCCTTCGGCGAGATAGAGCAGGATGGCGTTGGATTCGGCCAGCCGCCGGCCATCGTCGAACTCGAGCAGCGGCACCATGGCGTTCGGGTTCTTGGCGACAAAGTCGGCTTTGCGTGTGTCGCCTGTGTGCGAACTCACCTCGACGTTGGTGAAGGCCAGGCCAAGCTTCGCCATCAGCAGGCGCGGCTTGTAACAATTGCCGCTGTCGATCATGCCGTAAAGTATCATGGCTGTTCCCCCGAGCACTCTCTCCGCGCGATTATCGCAGCGGCGGCGGACTCAACCAATGATTTGTTTTGTCGCGACGATCAGCGCCGCTGATGTGTGAATAGTGGCGCCCCTAGCCGAACAGCGGGACGACATTGCCGCCGGTACCCAGCAGCGTGTCGATGTTCAGTGGCTCTTCCTCGAAAACGGTCCCCGCCAAGGCTGGGCGGGCGAGGAGAAAACCCTGCAGCAGGTCGACGCCGCCCTCGAGCGCGACGCGCAGATGGGTGGGCTGCTCGATGCCTTCGACCAGCACCTTGGCGCCGCGGTCATGCAAGCTGGAAACCAGCGGGCGGAAGAACCGTTCAGCGGCAGCGTGGCGACAGAACTCCGCGAACCAGGTGCCGTCGATCTTGACGATGTCGGGCTTGAGCAGGCTCACCCGCTCCTCGGTCGAGTGCCCGGTGCCGAAATCGTCGATGGCGATGCGGATGCCGTCGCGCCGCATTTCGCGCACCAGCCGCGCGAGAAGCGCGTCGTCCGCCGCCTGTTCGGTGATTTCGCAGACCAGCATGGCCGGCGCCAGGCCGAACTCGCCGAGATGCCTGGTCATCAGGCGAATCTCGGCCAGTGCCCGCCCGGCATGGTCGTTGATCAACGGATTGTAGTTGAAGAACAGGTCGAGCCCGTCGACGCCGATGTTGCGAAAATTCCTGAGATGCAGCGCCCGGCACATGGTTTCCACAAACAGCCGGTCCGAGAC
>NZ_RZRO01000112.1:0-21295 GCF_003997975.1 Mesorhizobium sp. M7A.F.Ca.US.005.03.1.1 | reverse complement strand
GGTCGGCAGCGGCATGGTCCTGCTGGTCTTCGGCATGGATTCGCTTGCCGCCAAGGACGCCGCGGGCGGCATCATCGCCGGCGAGCTGGCGCTGGCGCTCGTCATCCTGACCATCGCCTCGGTCTACTGCCTGCGCGTGCGCAATCCGCTGCTCGATCTCAAGCTGTTGCGCATCCGTACCTTCCGCATTTCGTTCCTCACCGGCGGCGGGCTGGACACGATCGGCCTTAGCTCGGTCGTCTTCCTGCTGCCGCTGATGTTCCAGCTCGGCTTCGGGATGAGCGCGGTGCAGGCGGGATCGCTGACCTTCGTCGCCGCGGTCGGCTCGGTGGCCATGCGGTTCTTCATGCCGCGTGTCCTCAACCGTTTCGGCTTTCGCCGCGTGCTGGTCTACAACACGCCCATCGTCGCCGCCCTGGTTGCCGGCTTCGCGCTGATGCAGGCGACGACGCCGGTGTGGATCGTGCTCACTTACATCTTCGTCTTCGGCGTCTTCCGCTCCGCGCAATGGGCCTCGACCGGCAACCTCGCCTATTCCGACATCGCGCCCGAGCAGCTCGCCCGTTTCAGCGCGCTCTATTACATATTATGGCAGCTGGCGGTGGCGATCAGCGTCGGCCTGGCCGCCGCGGCATTGTCGTTTCTGGCGGGCGGCGGCCCCGCCGTCGCCGACGATTTCCGCATCCTGTTCGTGATCGAGGGCGTCATCACGCTCTGCGCGCTGCTCGCCTATCTCAAGCTGACGCCCCAGGACGGCGCCCATGTCAGCGGCCACGGCGCACAGATGAACACGGAATGAGGCTGGCTGGCTTATTCGCTGAACGTCACCCACTCTTGCAGCGGCACGCGGTCGGTGCGGAAGGCGTTTTCAGGTTTTGACGTATCTTCATAACCAAGCGCCATGCCGCAGACGACGATCTCCTCGTCCGGAATGTCGAGCACCGGCCTGATCTGCCGGTGATAGGGCGCGAACGCCGCTTGCGGGCAGGTATGCAAACCCCTGCCCCGCGCCGCCACCATGATGTTCTGCAGGAACATGCCGTAGTCGATCCATGAGCCCTGGTTGAGGCGGCGATCGATGGTGAAGATCATGCCGACCGGCGCGTCGAAGAAGACGAAGTTGCGGTCGTGCTGGGCGCGCATCTTGTCGACCTCGCGGCGACCGATGCCGAGCGCGCCATAGAGGCCGAAACCGTTGGCGCGGCGGCGGGTCAGATACGGCTCGAAGAACTGCGTGGGATAATACCGGTACTCGTCCCAATCGGCTTTTTCGGCGCGAATGCCGGAATTGAGAATGGCGTCCGATATCCGCTGCTTGCTCTCGCCCTTGGTGACATAGACCTTCCATGGCTGCATGTTGGTGCCGGATGGGGCGCGCGCCGCAACCGCCAGAATGGCGCGGATGATGTCGTCTTCGACCATGTTGGGCAGGAATGCGCGCACCGAACGGCGCGACAGGATCGCCTCGTCGACAATCTCGGCATCGCCCTCGATTCGGGGGTTATTTTCCAGCATGGGCCGTCCCTTACCCTTTGTCTCGATCGGACGTCCCCACTCGCCGCTCTCGGCGGAGCCTTTGCATGAACCGTCAAAATCGCGCAAGCAAATCTTGTGCATCCGTGAAAATCTGCTTGATTTTTTCATGAGCTTGATTTCTCATGAAATTTGCCGGTGATTTTTCATAAAGAGAGCGTTTTGCCTTCGACTACCGCAAGAACATTGCAGGGACCTGACGAACGCGTGCTGGCTGGCGACATCAGGGCCCTGCGCAAGGCGCGCGGGCTGACGCTCGCCGAGATCGGCCTGAAGCTAGGCCGTTCGGTCGGCTGGGTCAGCCAGGTCGAACGTGGCCTGTCGACGCCGTCGCTCGGTGACCTCAGGGCCTTCGCCGAACTGTTCGGCGTGCCGATCAGCCTGTTCTTCAGCCATGACGTACCTGTCGAAAGCGAGCGCGGCGTGGTCGTGCGCGCCGGCAGGCGCCGCACGCTTGGCACAAGCGAATCCGGCCTGGTGGAGGAGCTTCTGTCGCCCGATCTCGGCGGTAGCTTCGAGATGGTGCGTTCGGTCTTCGCGCCGGGCGCGGAACTGAAGGCCGAGGCGCAGCGTCCGACCGAGGAAGCCGGATACGTCGCGTCCGGACTGTTCGACATCGAGATCGGAGGTGTCTGGCATCGGCTTGGCGAGGGCGACTCCTTTCGCTTCGAAGGCAAGCCCTACCGCTGGCGCAATCCGGGTGCCGAGCCGGCAATTGTCATCTGGGTGGTTTCACCACCCGTCTATTGAGTTCAAGTTTGGAGAAGAACATGGCGGGTTTGCCGAGCACGGCGCGCGTGGTGATCATCGGAGGCGGCGCCGTCGGCACCTCCGCGCTCTATCATCTCGCCAAGGCGGGCTGGACCGACTGCGTGCTGCTTGAAAAGAACGAGCTGACCTCCGGCTCGACCTGGCATGCCGCCGGCAACGTGCCGACCTTCTCCTCGTCCTGGTCGCTGATGAACATGCAGCGCTATTCGACCGAGCTTTATCGCGGGCTGGCCGACGCGGTCGACTACCCCATGAACTATCACGTCACCGGCTCGCTTCGCCTTGCCCACTCGCTCGAGCGCATGCAGGAATTCCAGCGCGCCAAGGGCATGGGCCTCTACCAGGGTATGGACATAGACATTGTCGGTGTCGACGAGATCCAGCGTCGCTATCCCTTCATCGAGACGCATGAGCTGAAAGGCGCGCTCTACGACCCGAGCGACGGCGACATCGATCCGGCGCAACTCACCCAGGCGCTGGCCAAGGGTGCGCGCGACATGGGCGCGAAGATCATCCGCTTCTGCCCGGTCACAGGCGTGCGCCGCGAGAACGACGAGTGGGTGGTCGAGACGGCACAGGGCGAGATCCGCTGCGAGATCGTCGTCAATGCCGCCGGCTACCGCGCCGCCGAAGTCGGCCGGATGTTCGGCCGCGACGTGCCGATGATGGTGATGAGCCATCAGTACATCCTGTTCGAGGAGATCCCCGAACTCGCGGCATGGTCGAAGGAACAAGGCAAGAAGCTGCCGCTGCTGCGCGACGTCGACACCTCCTACTATCTGCGCCAGGAGAAGAACGGCATGAATCTCGGCCCCTATGAGCGCAATTGCCGCGCGCATTGGGCCACCCACAATGACCCGATGCCGGAGGACTTTTCCTTCCAGCTGTTCCCCGACGATCTCGACCGGCTGGAACATTATCTGGCCGACGCCGTCGCCCGCGTGCCGATCCTTGGCACGGCCGGCCTGTCCAAGGTGATCAACGGGCCGATCCCCTACACGCCGGACGGCAATCCGCTGATCGGTCCGATGCCTGGCGTTCCCAATGCCTTCGAGGCCTGCGTCTTCACCTTCGGCATCGCCCAGGGTGGCGGCGCCGGCAAGGTGCTGGCCGAATGGGTGACCGAGGGCCGGACCGAATGGGACATGTGGTCGTGCGACCCGCGCCGCTTCACTTCCTATGCCGCGGCGCCGGACTATTGCGTCGCCAAGGGCATGGAGATCTACGGCAACGAATACGCCATCCAGTTCCCGCGCCATGCCTGGCCGGAAGGCCGCGACCGCAAGCTGTCGCCGATCCACGATCGCATCAAGGCGCTCGGTGGCCGCTTCGATGCCTATAATGGCTGGGAGCGCGCCACCTGGTACGCGCAGGACGGCGATGACATTTCCGAGGAAGCCACGCTGACCTTCCGCCGCGACGGGCCATGGCAGCATCGTGTGCGCGAGGAATGCCTGGCCGTGCGTGACGCTGCCGGCATTTTGGACCTGCCTGGGTTCTCGCGCTTCAATCTCGATGGTCCCGGTGCCGCCGAATGGCTGAGCCTGCAGGTCACCGGACTGGTGCCGAAGCCAGGCCGCATCGGTCTCGTCTATTTCGCCGACGACAAGGGCCGCATCGTCACCGAAATGTCCGTCGTGCGTCACGACGAGAACCTGATGACGCTGATCACCGCGGCGGTCGCGCAGTGGCATGATTTCGAATGGCTGAAGTCGCGCATGCCCAAGGACGCACCGTTCAAGCTGATCGACCGGACCGAGGAATTCTCGACCCAGATCCTGGCAGGCCCGAACTCGCGAAAAATCCTCGCCGATGTCTGCGAAGCCGACCTCACTCTGCCATGGCTGACGCATCAGGAGACGAAGATCGCCGGCCGCTGGGCCAAACTCGTGCGCGTCTCCTTCGCCGGCGAACTCGGCTGGGAAATCCACACCAGGATCGACGACACCGCCGCCATCTTCGATGCCGTTTGCGCCGCAGGCCAGCAGCACGGGCTGAAGCCTTTCGGCATGTACGCGCTGGATTCGCTCCGGCTTGAGAAAGGCTACCGCACCTGGAAGGGCGACCTGTCGACCGACTATTCGATCCTGCAGGGCGGGCTCGAACGCTTCGTCAAATGGGACAAGCCCGACTTCCGTGGCAAGGCGGCACTGCTGAACGAAAAGCAGCAAGGCGTGAAGAAGCGCTTCGTTACGCTGGTGGTGGAAAACCCCGGCGATTGCGACGCTCCGTCAGTTTCTACACTCTGGCATGACGGCAAGATCGTCGGCGAGACGACGTCGGGCGGCTGGGGCCATCGCATCGACAAGTCGATCGCGCTCGGCATGCTGCGCGCCGACCTGGCCGAACCAGGTACATCAGTCGAGGTCGAAATCTTCGGTGACCGCTTTCAGGCAATCGTGCAGAAGGATGAACCGCTGTGGGATCCGAAGAACGAAAGGCTGCGCGCATGAAGAAAATCATCCTCACCGATGGCGGCATGGGCCAGGAACTGGTCCGCCGCAGCCAATCCGAGCCGACGCCGCTATGGTCGGCCAGGGTGCTGATCGACGAACCGGATCTGGTGCGCGACCTGCACGCGGAATTCATCCGTGCCGGCGCACGTGTCATCACCATCAACACCTATTCTGCGACACCCGAACGCCTGGCGCGCGAAGGTGCGGAAGACCTATTCAAGCCATTGCAGAAGCGCGGCATCGAATTGGCCAGGCAGGCCCGCGACGAGGCCGGCGATGCAGCCATCGCCGGTTGCCTGTCGCCGCTTTTCGGCAGCTATGCACCGGCACTGACCATTTCCTTCGAGGAGACGCTCGATATTTACCGCCGCATCGTTGCCGAGCAGGCCGATGGCGTCGACCTGTTCCTGTGTGAAACCATGGCGTCGGCGGACGAAGCCCGCGCAGCGGTCACCGCTGCATCGGAAAGCGGCAAGCCGGTATGGGTATCGTGGACGCTGGCTGACCACGGCAAGCCGCGCCTGCGCAGCGGCGAAGCAATAGCCACTGGGGCAAGCGCGCTCGACGGCCTGGCAGTCGCCGCGCGGCTGGTCAATTGCTGCCGGCCGGAAGCAATCGCCGCGGCTTTGCCTGAACTGATCGGCCTCGGCGGCCCGGTCGGCGCATATGCCAATGGCTTCACGTCAACCGAAGCACTTAAGCACGGCGGCACCGTCGATGTACTGCACGCTCGTCACGACCTTGGCCCGGATGCCTATGCCGACCAGGCGATCGGCTGGGTGGAGGCTGGCGCAAGCATCGTTGGCGGCTGCTGCGAAGTCGGACCACCGCACATCGCCGCCCTGCGCGACCGGCTCGAACAGGCCGGCTACGAAATTTCGGGAGTTTTGCATGCCTAGACCATCATCGCGCATTTCCGGCATCGTGCCTTCGGGCAAGGACGGCTGGGAAGTCCATTTCGCCGCCTGGACGCGCAAGGAGGCCGGCGAAGACATCATCATGCTGTCGGTTGGCGACCATGATTTCGACACGCCTTCGCAGACCATCGAAGCCTGTGTGACCGCGGTTCGCGGCAGCAATCATCACTACACCCCGCTTCCCGGCTTGCCGCGCCTGCGCAAGGCGATGGCCGCGGCCTCGAGCGCCTGCACCGGCGTCGAGACATCGCCGGATCAGGTGATCGCCACGCCGGGCGGCCAGGCCGCACTCTACGCGGCCGTGCAGGGCGTGCTCGACCAGGGCGATCACGCCATCGTCGTGGCGCCCTATTATGCCACCTATCCCAACACGTTCAGCGCCGCTGGCGCTGATTTCACCGTCGTCGAGACACCGGCCGAGGATGGCTTCCAGCCGCGAGCCGACATGATCCGCGCGGCAATCCGGCCGAACACGCGCGCCATCCTGATCAACACGCCGAACAATCCGACCGGTGCGGTCTATTCGCGCGAGCGGCTGGAACAATTGGCAGAAGTCTGCCGGGAGCACGACCTCTGGCTGCTGTCGGACGAAGTCTACTGGACGCTCGGCGGCGGCGAGCACGTCTCGCCGCGCTCGCTGCCAGGAATGGCCGAGCGCACGCTGGTCATCAATTCGATGTCCAAGAGCCACGGCATGACCGGCTGGCGCATGGGCTGGCTGACGGGACCGGAGCAGATGATCACGCTCATGATCAATCTCAATCTGGTGACGACCTACGGCCTGCCGGCCTTCATCTCGATCGCTTGTTCCGAGGCGCTGGAGAACCGTTACGGCGTCAAGGAGATCGCCGAACGCTACGCGGCACGCCGCACCGTCTTGCTCGACGCCGTGCGGGGCATGAACGATGTCACCGTGCGCGGTTCGGAGGGCGGCATGTATGTCATGCTCGACATCTCGGCCGTCGAGCCGGACGACGAGAAATTCGCCTGGGCCCTGCTCGACAAGGAAAAGGTTGGCGTGATGCCCGGCTCCAGCTTCGGCGAGGCGGCCGCCGGCCACATTCGCATCAGCCTCTGCCAGCCCGAACCCGTGCTGCAGGAAGCTGCACTTCGTCTGCGCCGCTTTGCTTCCAGCTACCGTCGCGAGGCAGCATGATCGCCAAGGCAGTTCCCGCCAAAGCAAGAGCGGTCATCATCGGCGGCGGCGTTTCCGGCTGTTCGGTCGCCTATCACCTGGCCAAGCTTGGCTGGACCGACATCGTGCTTCTCGAACGCAAGCGGCTGACGTCGGGCACGACATGGCATGCTGCCGGCCTGATCGGCCAGCTGCGCGGTTCGCAGAACATGACGCGGCTGGCGAAATATTCCGCCGACCTCTACGTCAAGCTGGAAGCAGAGACCGAAGTCGGCACCGGCATGCGCCAGGTCGGTTCGATCACCGTGGCGCTGACCGAGGAGCGCAAGCACGAGATCTACAGGCAAGCGTCGCTGGCGCGTGCCTTCGATGTCGACGTGCGCGAGATTTCGCCCAGGGAAGTCAGCGAGATGTACCCGCATCTCAATGTTTCCGATGTCGTCGGCGCCGTGCATCTGCCGCTCGACGGCCAGTGCGACCCCGCCAACATCGCCATGGCACTGGCCAAGGGCGCGCGCCAGCGCGGTGCGACCATCGTCGAGAACGTCAAGGTCACCAAGGTCCACAGCAAGGCCGGCCGCGTCACGGGCGTGTCCTGGACACAAGGCGAAGAGCAAGGCACCATCGAGGCCGACATCGTCGTCAACTGCGCCGGCATGTGGGCGCGCGAACTGGGAGCGCAGAACGGCGTCACCATCCCGCTGCACGCCTGCGAGCATTTTTACCTCGTCACCGAGCCGATCCCCGGCCTCACCCGCCTGCCGGTGCTGCGTGTGCCCGACGAGTGTGCCTACTACAAGGAGGACGCCGGCAAGATGATGCTGGGCGCTTTCGAGCCGGTGGCAAAGCCCTGGGGCATGGACGGCATCCGTGAAGATTTCTGCTTCGACCAACTGCCGGAGGATATGGAGCATTTCGAGCCGATCCTCGAAATGGGCGTCAACCGCATGCCGATGCTGGCGACCGCCGGCATCCACACCTTCTTCAATGGTCCCGAGAGTTTTACGCCCGACGACCGCTACTATCTCGGCGAGGCCGCCGGAACTGTCCGGCTACTGGATGGCGACCGGCTACAATTCGATCGGCATCGTCTCCTCCGGTGGCGCCGGCATGGCGCTGGCGCAGTGGATCAATGATGGCGAAGCCCCCTTCGACCTGTGGGAAGTAGACATCCGCCGTGCCCAGCCGTTCCAGAAGAACCGCCGCTATTTGAAGGAGCGCGTCTCTGAAACGCTTGGCCTGCTCTATGCCGATCATTTCCCCTATCGTCAGATGGCGACGTCGCGCAATGTCAGGCGCTCGCCGCTGCACGAGCATCTGAAGGCGCGCGGCGCTGTCTTCGGCGAAGTCGCCGGCTGGGAGCGCGCCAACTGGTTCGCCCGCGAGGGCCAGGAGCGCGAATACCGCTATTCCTGGAAGCGCCAGAACTGGTTCGACAACCAGCGCGAGGAACACCTTGCGGTCAGGAATGGCGTCGGCCTGTTCGACATGACCTCGTTCGGCAAGATCCGTGTCGAGGGCCGCGACGCCTGTGCTTTCCTGCAAAGACTATGCGCCAACGACATGGATGTCGCGCCGGGCAAGATCGTCTACACCCAGATGCTCAACCAGCGCGGCGGCATCGAGAGTGACCTGACGGTCTCGCGGTTGTCCGAGACGGCGTTCTTCCTCGTCGTCCCAGGCGCCACGCTGCAGCGCGATCTGGCTTGGCTGCGCAAGCACGTCGCCGACGAGTTCGTCGTCGTCACCGACGTAACGGCGGCCGAAAGCGTGCTCTGCCTGATGGGCCCGGACGCGAGAAAGCTGATCCAGAAGGTCAGCCCGAACGATTTCTCCAATGAGAAAAATCCGTTCGGCACGTTCCAGGAGATCGAAATCGGCATGGGCCTGGCTCGCGCCTACCGCGTCACCTATGTCGGCGAACTCGGCTGGGAGCTCTATGTCTCGACCGACCAGGCGGCCCATGTCTTCGAGGTGGTCGAGGAGGCAGGTGTGGATGTCGGCCTGAAACTCTGCGGCCTGCACACGCTGGATTCCTGCCGCATCGAGAAAGCGTTCCGGCATTTCGGCCATGACATCACCGATGAGGACAATGTGCTGGAAGCCGGCCTCGGCTTCGCGGTGAAGACCGCCAAGGGCGACTTCATCGGCCGTGACGCGGTGCTGCGCAAGAAGGAAGCCGGCCTGTCACGCCGGCTCGTACAGTTCCGGCTGAAGGATCCGGAACCCCTGCTCTTCCACAACGAGGCGATCCTGCGCGACGGTAAGATCGTTGGTCCGATAACGTCTGGCAATTACGGCCATCACCTCGGCGGCGCCGTCGGGCTGGGCTATGTGCCTTGCGAGGGCGAGAGCGAGGCGGATGTGCTGGCGTCGTCCTATGAGATCGAAATCGCCGGCGAGCGTTTTGCGGCGGAAGCCTCGCTGAAGCCGATGTACGATCCGAAATCGGAGCGGACGAGGATGTAGTGCCTTCTCGCCTCCCCCTTTGTGGGGGAAGGAAGGGAAAGTCGCCCTCTCAAAACCTTTCCAGCTTCCCTCGCACCTTCGCCAGAAACGCCGCCCTTGTCGCCGGCGTCGAGGCATCCATCAAATAGTGCGCCAGGAAAAACGTCCGGCAGCGCGTCGCGCACAGCGCCCGCATGCCGCGCAGCAGGGTCTTGCGTCCCGGCTGGCCGACGACGACGCTCCACCAGGTCGGCGCGCCGCAGGTGGTGATGACGCCGACCTTGGTTACATGCGTCATCAGCGACTTGATCCGTCCCTTGCCGGCCGGCAGCTTGAAGGCGACGTCCGTCGCCCACACCCGGTCGAGCCAGCCCTTCAGCATCGCCGGCAGTCCGTACCACCAGGTCGGATAGACGAACAGGATCGCTTCGGCCCAGTTGAGCAGTTCGAAATGCGGCTTCAGTGCCGGGTCCTGCGGCGCCTGGTCATTGTAGGAGCGCCGCTCGTCGCAGCCCATCACCGGGTCGAATTTCTCCGCATAGAGGTCGAGCAGCCGCACCTCCCAGCCTCGTCGCATCAGCACGTCGATGGCAGTGTCGCGGATGGCGGCGCAAAAGCTCTCGGGTACCGGATGGCAGTAGACCACCAAGGCGCGCATCAGAACTCATCCATGCGGGCCGCGACCTTGGTCGTGAAAGCCTTGCGCGTGCCGTCGGTAGACAGGTTCATCGCGTAGTGCGCGAGGTAGGTCACCGGCGCGCCCGGTTTGACGGTGGCGCGCAGCATCCGCTTGATCAGCCTGCGCGGCGGATCGCCCATCAGCAGGGCGCGGAACCGGCTGCCGCCGTAGGTGGTCACCGCCGCAACCTTGCGAATGTTGTGCAGCGACGGCTGCGCCTTGCCGTCGACCAATTTGAACGACACGCCGGGCAAGAACACGCGATCGAAAAAGCCTTTCAGGATCGCTGGAAAGCCATAATTCCAGACGGGATAGGAAAGCACCAGCGCATCGGCGCGCAGCAGGCGCTCGACATAAGGCGCGACAGCGTCGGCGGGGCCCCGTGGGTTGTGGTAGTCCAGCCGCTCCTGGCGCGTCAGTCGCGGATCGAAACCCTCGGCATAGAGATCGCAGTCGTCGACCGTATGGCCCGCCGCCGTCAGGCGCTCGACGATCATCCGGTGCAGGCCGGCATTGAAGCTGGTCTCGACCGGATGGGCGTAGAGGACGAGGATGTTCATCATCCTACCTTCTGCAGCCCCTTGAACAAAAAAGTCCGCCCGGAACGGTAGTCGTAGTCCGGGTTTTCCCAGGCGATCATCTTGCCGGGGTTGAGGAGCCCTTGCGGATCGGTCTCGCGCTTGAAGGCGAGTTGCACCGCGTCGGTCTGCTTCATGCCGCCCTCTTCCAGCGTGTAGCGATGCGGGTTGAAGATCGGGCAACCGTTCGCTTCATGCAGGCGCACGATCTCGTCGAGCCGCGCCTCGGTCGTGAACTTGACCAGCGGCAGGCCGAAGCAGGTAATGTTGCCGTCCAGCCGCACGAATTCCAGATGCGAGAAAACCTCGCCCGGAAACATCGCATCCATCTTCTCGACAAGCGCCAGCTGGTTGGGAAAGGGATAGAGCGACTGCAGATAGGTGATCGAAGGGTCGACGCGCAGCGCCCTCAGCGTGGTGTGGTTCCAAGCCAATTCATAGGCCGGCGGCAGGCCTTTTTTCTCATCCGGCGTCGCCGTGGCCGCATTGTAGATCACCTCGCCGCCGGCACGCCGGGTGAAGGCAAGAAAAGCGTCCAGCCCATGCTGCGCCACCATGACGAGGCAAATGCTCTGCCCGTCGCTCAGGAATTTCTGGTGCCGCTTGAAATAGAGCTGCGGCACGGGTGCCGCTATCGGCGTGATCAGCTTGGTCAGGATGCCATCCTGACACGCCAGCGCATTGCCATAGCGGGCCGCATCCATGAAAGCGTCGAAGCCGACAATGACGTCGATCCAGTCATAAGCCGCGGTCAGCGGCATCTCGACTTCCGATATGATGCCGTTGGTGCCGTAGGCATGGGTCACCTTGTGCAGATCCGCGCCGGTGAGCTCGAGCGCTTTCGGCTCGGCCTCCATGGTCACCACGCGCAGCCGAAGCACATTGCCGAAATCGCGCAACCCGCCGAAATTGATCGAGCCGACGCCGCCCGAACCGCCGGCGATGAAGCCGCCAATCGAGGCTGTGTTGTAGGTGGAGGGCGATAGCCGCAGTTCCTGCCCGGAATGCGCCCGCGTTGCCTTGTCGATATCGGCCAGGATCGCCCCCGGCCCGGTCACGACGCGACCCGGAGCGATTGACTTGATCTCGTTCATCTCGGCAAGGTTGAGCACGACGCCGCCGGAGAGCGGCATCGCCTGGCCGTAATTACCGGTGCCGCTGCCGCGCGGCGTCACCGGCACGCCATGACGATGACAGGCGGCAAGCACGCGGATCAGTTCGGCCTCGTTCTTCGGCGTCACGATCAGGTCGCCGGTGACATGGTCGAGCTGCTGCTTCAGCACCGGGCTGTACCAGTAGAAGTCACGGCTCTTCTGCTGGACGATGGCCGGATTGTCGTCGACCTTCAGGCCTTCGAGATCGCGTTTGAGCGCCGAAACATCCATCATTCCACCATCAGTTCGTCGAGTTCGGCATAATCTGGCAATTGGCGGTCGATCGCCTTGCCGCCGCGCACCACGATGCGATCCGATTCGGGCCGCGACAGCAATTCCGTCCAGCTTCGGCCTTTGAACACGATGAAATCGGCATCACCGCCGGCAGCCAGCGTGCCGAAGCCATCAAACCGCATCACCTTGGCCGGCGTCGCGGTGACCGCTTGCGGCCAGTCGGCGACCGGATGATCGAAATGCAGGATGCGCGTCGCCATGCGGTAGACCTCCAGCATGTCGAGATCGCCATAGGCATAGAAGGGATCACGCGTGTTGTCGGAAGCAACCGCCACCGGAATGCCCCTCGCCTTCATCTCGTGCAGCAGCGTCACGCCACGCCAGCGTGGCGTGGTGCCGTCGGCGCGCCGGTCCTGCAGATAGAGATTGCACATCGGCAGCGAGACGACGGCGAGCCCCGCTTTCGCCACCTTGTCCAGCGTGTCGAGCACGTCGAGATCCGGCTGGCGCGCCAGCGAGCAGCAATGGCCGACGAGGATCTTTCCTTCGAAACCGTTCCACAGAGCGGCCTCGGCGATCTTCTTCAGCGATATGGCGGAAATGTCGTTGGTCTCGTCGGCATGGAAATCGAGATCGAGGCCATGCTTGATGGCCTGCGCGAAGACGTGGTCGAGCAGCTCTTCGAGGTCCGGCGCCATATAGGTGACGACACCGAGCACGCCCTTTGCCGCGGCAACCCTCTTTGCCAGCCTGTCGAACCACTTTTTGTCGCGCACGCCTTCGATGCCGAGCAGGCAGGCGCCCTGCAACTCGATGCGGCCGCGCCATTCCTCGCGCATCGCCTCGAACGCCGGCCAGGAGATTTCCTCCTGCGGCGCGACGCTGTCGATGTGGGTGCGCAGCGCCCTTGTGCCATGGGCGTAGGCGCAGCGCAGCGAGAAATCCATCCGCCGCGCCAAATCCTCGGCGCTCCAGCGTGCCACACGATCGGCACCGGCGGCATTCAGCGCACCCATGAACGTGCCGTCGGGATTGGGCTTTCGCGGCCAGATATGGCCCTTGTCGATATGCGTGTGGCAGTCGACGAAGCACGGCAGGATTATACGGCCGCCCAGGTCGACCGCATCAGCGGATCGGCCATGCGCGGTGATGCTGGAAATCTTGCCGTCGGCCACAGCGATGTCGGCAAGCCCGAAGCCGTCAGCATCGAAGGGCGCGGAAAGGCCTGGCGTCAGTGAGCGATGAAGGCGAACATTGGCGAGATGGTAAGAGCCGGAGGTTGGTATCAAGCGTTGCCCCCCTCTGCCCTGCCGGGCATCTCCCCCTCAAGGGGGGAGATTGGCAGCGTCCGTGCCGGCTCATTTTTTTCAATGTTGGAGATTGGCGAAGATCGTGACAGCGGCCAATCTCCCCACTTGAGGGGGAGATGTCCGGCAGGACAGAGGGGGGCGCCTCGCACCAACATATCAATCACGTCACACACCCTAGCGCTCCTGCTTCAGCGCGCTTTCATGCCAGCGCCGCAAGATGAGATGCGATATCAGCGACAGCACGAGGAAGATCAAAATGCCGGTCAGCGAGATCAGGAACAGCGCCGCGAACAGCCGCGGCGCGTTGAGCCGGTAGCCGGCCTCGATGATGCGCGAGGCAAGGCCGGACGACTGGCCGGTGGTACCGGCAACGAACTCGGCCACCACGGCGCCGATCAGCGACAGGCCGCCGGCGATCTTCAACCCGCCGAGGAAATAGGGCATCGCCGCCGGCAGCCTGAGATAGCGCAATTGCTGCCAGCGCGTCGCGCCGTTGAGCTTGAACATATCGCGCAGATTGCGGTCGACGGAGTTGAGGCCAAGCGTGGTGTTGGACAGGATCGGAAAGAAGGCGACGATCCAGGCGCACAGCAGAAGCTTGGTCGTCTGGTCGTTCACATAGATGTTGATCAGCGGAAAGATCGCCACGATCGGCGTCACCTGCAGCACGATGGCGAAGGGGAAGAACGACATCTCGACCCATTTCGACTGCGCGAACAGCACCGCCAGCCCGACCCCGCCTATGACCGCCAGAGCCAAGCTGAGAAAGGTGATGCGCAAGGTGACCAGCAGCGAGGAAAACAGCAGGCCGGCATCGTTGTAGAGCGTCCACAGCACCACGCCGGGACGCGGCAGGATGTATTGCGGGATCTCGTTCCACACGCAGATGCGATCCCACAGCCAGATCGCCAGGATCATGATCGCCAGCGGCAGCACCCAGCGGCCGATCCGTTCGAACCGCGCCTGGCGCACGCGGCGTGCTTCCTCGGGATCGAGTTGGAGCATCCGCTCGTCAATGGCCGTCATAATGCGCGCCTGCTGTTGAGTTGATGGCCTTGACCAGCACGTCGGAGGCCTGACGGCACAGTGCCGCATAGTCTGGCGAGGTGCGAAACGCCTCGTCGCGCGGATAGGAGGCCTCGATGGCGAGTTCGTCGAACACCCTGCCCGGCCGCGCCGCCATGACGACGACGCGGTTGGACAGGAACACGCTTTCGAAGACACTGTGGGTGACGAAGACGACGGTGAACCGTTCGTCCTGCCACAGTTCCAGGAGATCGTTGTTGAGCTTGAAGCGGGTGATCTCGTCGAGTGCCGCGAACGGTTCGTCCATCAGCAGCACGCGCGGTTTGGTCACCATGGCGCGCGCTATGGATACGCGCATCTTCATGCCGCCTGACAGTTCGCGCGGCACCGCGTTTTCGAAGCCGGTCAGGTGAACCCGCGCCAACATCTCCGTTACCGCCGGTGTCGCCTTGGCGCGCGAAATGCCTTTCAGCCGAAGCGGCAGCCAGACATTGTCGAAAACATTGGCCCAGGGCAGCAGCGTCGGCTCCTGGAAGACGAAGCCGATGTTCGAGCGGTCGAGCGAGCCGCCACCGCGCCAATCGAGCACGCCGGAAGTTGGCGTCGACAGGCCGGCGATCAGCCGCAGCGCCGTCGACTTGCCGCAACCCGACGGCCCGAGCAGGCTGACGAAATCGCCTTCCCGGATGGTCAGGTCGACGTCGCTGAGCGCCGTCACGCCGTTGGAGAACACCTTGCCGACGCCCTTCAGCGCCAGGAGCGTCGGGGCCGCACCCGACGCAGCCGGCGCTTGCGCCACTTTTTCCCTTATCATTCCGGGGCGGCCTATTTCTTCAGCTCGAGCCCGACGCCTTTGTTGATGAAGGTCAGCGTGTAGGCCTTCTTGATGTCGATGCCGGCTGGCGTGACCTTGGCCTTGACCATCTTGTCGTAGAAACTCTTGATCCGCGCGTCGGTCATGGCGCCGATGCCGAGCTTTTCGGTGTCGCCGGAATCGGCCAGGCCGAACTTCTTCATCTGCTCGATCGAGAACGCGATCTGCTCGTCGCTCATGTCGGGATTGTCTTTCTTGATCATGTCGTTGGCGGCTTTGTTGTCGCCGTAGAGATATTTGTACCAGCCCTTGGCCGAGCCATCGACGAAGCACTGGACCACCTCCGGCTTCTTGTCGATCGTGTCCTGCATCACCTCGATCGTCGTCGAATAAGTGTCCCAGCCATAGTCGGCGAGCAGGAACTGGTTCGGCACGAAGCCGCCTTCCTTCTGGACCGCGAACGGCTCTGAGGTGACGTAGCCCTGCTGGATCGACTTCTTGTTGGCGAGGAAGGGAGCGGTGTTGTAGGTGTAGGGCGCGCGTTTGGAGGCGTCGAAGCCGAGTTCGATGACCATCCACTGGAAGAAGGTCTGCACGCCCTCGTCGCCCAATATGTACTGGTCGGCGTTCTTCAGGTCCTCCCATTTGTCGAGCCCCTCGCCGGGGTGGGACATGATGACCTGCGGGTCCTTCTGGAAATCCGCCGCCACCACGCGCATCGGTATGCCTTGCTGGACCGCATCGAAGGCCGACAGCAGATTGCCGCCCATGTAGAAATCGATCTTGCCGGCCAGCAGCATCGGCCGGCCGCTGACTTGCGGACCGCCCTGCATGATGGTGACGTCGAGGCCGCAGGCGGCGTAGGTGCCGTCCGCCACGGACTGGTAATATCCGCCATGTTCCGGCTCGGCCAACCAGTTGGTGCCGAAGGTGACTTTCTCATTCGCAGCCGCACCCAGCGTGCTGGCTGCAAGCAGGGCCACAACCGCCACCGAGATCTTCTGTTTTCCGTACATCGACACCACCCTCTGTTTGCTCCGGCGCGCCACGCGCCAGGCTCGACACCAAAGATTCAAGAAGCAAGACACATGCCACCGGCGTCTGGCGCCGGGACCGCCCGCTTGAAAGACGTTGCCATGCCAAGCGCGAACGGGTCATGCTGTACGGAAGGCATCGTGCCTATTTTTTGAACGGCTGTCCACAATCGCCCGGGCAACATGCACCGCCATCTTGAAGGTGTAATGAGTCCGGCTTTAGGTGGCGGCATCCAGGAGATTGCCATGTTCAAATTCCTCACCCCGAAGTCCATCAAGCCGCCCTTTGCCCGCTACAGTCACGGCGTCGAGGTGCCGGCCGGCAAGCGGCTTGTGCTGTGCTCGGGCCAGGTCGCCATCACCGCCGACGACCTGATTCCCGAAGACGCCGGAGCGCAGGCCGAACTCTGCTTTCAAAACATCGCGGCGATTCTCGGCGAAGCCGGCCTGGGTCTCAGGGATATCGTGCGCATCAACGCCTATGTCACCGACCGCGCGCATCTGCGGCCCTATATGGACGTCCGCGACCGGCTGTTTTCGAGCCCCGCGCCAGCGTCGACATTGATGATTGTTTCCGGCTTTGCCCGGCCCGAATTCAAGGTCGAAATCGAGGCCATCGCGGCGGGGTGATCGACAGGCCGCCCGTCCCGCGCTAGGTCTGCCTGACCATTGAAGAGGCATGACATGACCGTACCCAAAAGACGCGTGTGGTGGGGCGACTACCGGACCACCGAATACGCCTCGATCGATCCCGAGGCGACCATCGCCGTGCTGCCAGTGGCGGCGACCGAGCAGCATGGGCCGCATCTGCCTGTTTCGACCGACACGTCGATCATGAACGGCATGCTCGACACGGTCATTTCGCGCCTGCCCGACGATCTCGACATCCGCATCCTGCCGGTGCAGGCCGTGGGCAAGTCCAACGAACACCTGCATGCGCTGGGTACCCTCACTCTGCCGGCAACCACGCTGATCGAAGCCTGGACCGAGCTTGGCCTGTCGATCGCGCGCGCCGGTGTGCGCAAGCTGATCGTGGTCAATTCGCATGGCGGCAACGAGGAGATCATGGGCATCGTCACGCGCGAATTGCGCGTGCGCGAAAAGATGCTGGCGGTGAAGACCAGCTGGCAGCGTTTTGGCCGTCCGGCCGGCATGTATACCGAACTGGAGGACCGTCACGGCATCCATGGCGGCGATGTCGAGACCTCGCTGATGCTGCATTTCCGGCCGGACCTCGTGGACATGGGCAAATCAGACAATTTCGTTTCCAATGTCGCCAAGGCCGAAAAGGAATTTTCGCTGCTGCGCCACACCGGCACCCACGCCTTCGCCTGGATCGCCAGCGATCTCAACCCGAACGGCGTCGTCGGCGACGCCAGCATCGCGACGGCGGAGAAGGGCCGGCTGACGGCAGAATATCAGGCCGACGGCTTCATCAGCCTGCTGCAAGATGTGCGCAAGGCGAAGCTTGCGGAGTGGTTGACGTAGCCTCCAAACCAGTGGCAAGCGCTGTCATCGCTATTCCAGATCCTCTTGAACAAACGAGGCGATGGAGGAGGCGGATCAGACGAACAACGATATGGGGGCAAAGCTAGCTGTCGATCCTCAGCGCAAAGGGCGTGCCTTCAAAGGCGTCCGCGCCGCGCCCGATCGATTCGATCGCCTCGACCATGCGGCCGTTGCGCTCAAGCAACGCATCGGCCACGGCGATCAGTCGCGGATTGGGCGTTGCCGAAGGCGACAGCGCCCGCAGCGTCCGCGCCAATTCGGCCTCGTCACGCTTCGGCGCCAGTGCTGCCGCGATGATATAGGCCGAAGCCGTCGAGCGGCTGATGCCGGCATAGCAATGCACGAGCATCGGCCTTGCCCGGTCCCACCGGCGCGCGAAATCGAGCAAATTGCGGACATGGTCTTCGCCCGGCATGGTCATGCCGTCCTGCGCCACCGCGATGTCGTGCATGACCAGATGCAGGTGGTTTTCCCTCGAGATCGAGGCCGGCCGCACCACCTCCGTTCCGGCGGCGAGCAGCGAAAGCATGCGGTCGGCGCCGGTCCTGGCCACCGTTTCCTCGATCTTTGCCAGCGAGCAGACATGGATCATTGTTTTGAACCCTTCGATTGATGCTCGCGCCGCGACGCCCATTCGGCAAGTGCGGATTCGAGCCGCTGCCATTCCTCCTCACTGCCCGGCAGGCCGGCGCGCAGAACGTCAGGCCGGTCGGCAAAATGGCGAAGCAGGATGCCGCGCTCGCCGAGCGCTGCAAACAAATCGGCGGCATTGGTCAGACTGAGGAAACGATACAGTGTGGTTCCGCCCGCAACAGGAACGCCGAAGCGGCCGAAAAGCGCATCGAGACGCGCCGATTCACCGGCCAACGACGCCCGCATCACGTCCTGCCACCCGATGTCGGCAAGCGCGCGGATGCCATATTCCAGCGCCGGGCCGGCGACGGCCCATGGTCCGAACTGCGTATCCAGCCGGTCGACCGTCGCAGTATCGGAAAGTGCAAAGCCGAGCCGCAGCCCGGCCAGGCCAAAGAACTTGCCGAACGAGCGCAGCACGACGAGGCCGCCCCGACCGACATCGCCCGCGACGCTGTGCTGACGCGGGCCGACATCCATGAACGCCTCGTCGACGACCAGCAGTCCGCCCTTGGCGCGCAATCCGGCGGCCAGAGCCAGCAACCGGTCGCGCTCTATGACACGTCCATCCGGATTGTTCGGATTGACGATGATGACGAGGTCGGCGTCAGCCAACGCTTCGAAATTATCGACCTCCGCCGCCTGGTGCCCGGCGATCGCGGCAGCGCGGGCATGTTCGGCGTAGGTCGGACCCAGCACCAACGCCTTGCCGGGCGAAATGAGCGACGCAACGCGCGGCAACAGGATCTGTGTGCCCGGCGCCGCCACGACGTTGGCTGGCGACGGCGCGCCGTAAGTACTGGCCGCGATCTCTGTCAGGTCGCGTGTGCGCGCGGCTTCCGGCAACCGCGACAGCGAGGTGGCGGGCAGGTCGAAAAGCGGGTAGGAGTGCGGATTGATACCGGTCGAGAGGTCGACGAAAGGCAGCAGGGCGTTGGGGAAAAGCACCCTCGCGCGGCCAAGACTTCCACCATGGTCCACAACCGCCCCATTAAGAAGCTTCATGTCAGTCCTGATCGCTTTCCTGTCATTGGTCGTCGAATTCGCCCTCGGTTACCCCGACTGGCTGTTTCGCGCCATCGGCCATCCGGTGACGTGGTTCGGCAGGCTGATATCCTTTCTCGACCGCAGGCTCAACCGCGCCACTGATCCCGACGCGCTGCGTCGCAAGCGCGGTGTCCAGGCGCTGCTGGTCATCGTGCTGGTGCCGGCGATAGTCGGCCTGGGCGTACAGATCCTGTTCTGGTTCGTTCCCATGGGCCTGGTCATCACGGCCCTTCTGGCAACGTCGCTGCTGTCGCAGAAGAGCCTCTATGAGCATGTCGAGGCGGTGGCTGACGCCCTCGACACCGGCGGCCTCGCCTTGGCCCGCCTTGCCGTTTCGCGGATCGTCGGTCGCGACCCTGAAACGCTCGACCGGGCCGGTGTCTGCCGCGCGGCGATCGAGAGCCTGGCCGAGAATTTTTCCGACGGCATCGTCGCCCCTGCCTTCTGGACCGGCGTCGGCGGCCTGGCCGGCGGCGCCGCCTACAAGGCCGCCAACACCGCCGATTCGATGATCGGCCACCGCACCCCGCGCCACGAGGCGTTCGGCTGGGCGGCGGCGCGCTTTGACGATTGGATCAACCTGCCGGCGTCGCGGCTGACGGCGCTTCTGATCGTGCTGGCGGCATTCTTCGTCAAAGGCGCTGATGCGAAAAAAGCCTGGCATGCGGTGCGGCGCGACGCGAAAAAACATCGCTCGCCCAATGCCGGCTGGCCGGAAGCGGCGATGGCCGGTGCGCTCGGCCTGGCGCTCGCCGGGCCGCGCTTCTATGGCGGCGTGCTGGTCGACGACGTCTTCATGGGCGAAGGCGGCCGGCGCGAAGCCGACAGCCTCGACATCAGGCAGGCGCTGAAACTCTATCGCGTCGCCGACTATCTGCTGATCGCTCTGTTCGGGTTGGTTTCGGTCGTTGTCATCGTTGTGACTTAACCTCACCCTCCCCCGTCTGGGGAGGTTGAGGAACACTCAGAACTCGATCCCCTGCTGCGCTTTCACGCCGGCGGAAAAATGATGCTTGGTCACGCCCATTTCGGTGACGAGGTCTGCGGCCTCGACCAGCGCCGGCTTGGCGTTGCGGCCGGTGACAACGACATGCAGGCCCTCGCGCCGCGCTTTTAGCGCGCCAACCACTCTGTCGAGATCGAGATAGTCGTAGCGCAGCGCAATGTTCAATTCGTCGAGCACCAGCAGGCTGATCGACGGATCGGCCATCAGTTCGAGCACCTTGGCCCAGGCGGCTTCGGCGGCAGCGATGTCGCGCTTCAGATCCTGGGTTTCCCAGGTGAACCCCTCGCCCATCGCGTGCCACACGACACGGTCGCCGAAGGCGGCGAAGGCGTCCTTCTCGCCGGTGTGCCACTTGCCCTTGATGAACTGGACGACACCGACGCGCTTGCCGTAGCCGAGCATCCGCAGCGCCAGCCCGAAGGCGGCCGTGGTCTTGCCTTTGCCCGGGCCGGTGTTGACGATGAGCAATCCCTTCTCGACCGTCTTGCTCGCCACCTCGGCATCCTGCACCGCCTTGCGCTTGGCCATCTTGGCGCGGTGGCGCTCTTCGTCCTTATTGTCGATATCGGTCATATCATTTCACCTTGAGCGGCAGCCCCGCCACCATCAGCAGCACCGTATCGGCAATCGCCGCGACCTGCTGGTTGAGCCGGCCGGCGGCATCGCGAAAGCGGCGCGCCAGTGCATTGTCCGGCACGATGCCTTGGCCGACTTCATTGGACACCACGAACCAGGGTCCGCGCGGCCGCGACAACACCTCCGCCAATCGCCGGCATTCAAGGTCCAGATCGTGTTCGGCCAGCATATGGTTGGTCAGCCACAGCGTCAGGCAGTCGACAAGCACCGGCCGATCGTCCGGCAAGGCGGCAAGGGCGCCGGCGAGGTCGAGCGGTGCGTCGATGGTCGTCCAGCCTTCGCCGCGCCGCGACCGGTGCAACGCGATGCGCTCACGCATCTCGTCATCATAGGCTTGCGCCGTGGCGATATAGGTCCAGGGCGCAAGCCTATGAT
>NZ_RZRO01000111.1:0-21475 GCF_003997975.1 Mesorhizobium sp. M7A.F.Ca.US.005.03.1.1 | reverse complement strand
CGCTCGAACATGAGCGACATGAAGCCCCGAGCGCCGAAGAGGAACTCGAGGAAGGCCTTGAAGACACGTTCCCGGCCAGCGATCCGGTATCCATTACCGGAACCGCCATCCCCGGCGCACCGGCGAAACCGGGCAAGGCCAAGACCGTGCCGGGGCGCAAGAAGCGCAAGACCTAGTATTCCATCGGGCCAGATCGCATCGGACCTTCTCAATCTCCTTGGGCGTGCTATTTAAAGCGCTTTGGGAGATGAAAATGCCGACAAAAGCGATCGTTTGGGGCGAGAACGTCCACGAGCAGACCAATGAAGCCGTGCGCGAACTCTATCCCTTGGGGATGCACGGCACCATCGCCGCCGCGCTCAACCAGGACAAGGGCATCGAGGCGGCCACCGCCACCTTGCAGGAGCCCGAGCACGGCCTGAGCGAAAAGCGCCTGGCGGCCACCGACGTGCTTTTGTGGTGGGGCCACGCGGCGCATGGCGAGGTCAAGGACGAGATCGTCGAGCGGGTGCAGAAGCGGGTGTGGGAAGGGATGGGCCTGATCGTGCTCCATTCCGGTCACTACTCAAAGATCTTCAAGCGGCTGATGGGCACGCCCTGTTCGCTGAAATGGCGCGAGGCGGGCGAGCGCGAGCGCGTCTGGGCGATCAACCGCGGCCACCCGATCGCGCAAGGCATCGGCGAGTGCCTGGAGATCGGCGAGACCGAAATGTATGGCGAGCCGTTCGCGGTGCCGGAGCCGCTGGAGACGGTGTTCGTCTCCTGGTACGAGGGCGGCGAGGTGTTCCGGTCCGGGCTGACCTACCAGCGCGGCGCGGGACGGATCTTCTACTTCTCGCCCGGCCACGAGACCTATCCGATCTATCACAATCAGGGCGTGCAGCAGGTGCTGCGCAACGCCGTCCATTGGGCGCACAACCCGGCGCCGGCATGGTCCGGCATCACCAATGCGCCGAACGTGCCGACGGATGCGGCCAAGGAGAAGATCGTGCAGAAGGGGCTGCGCCTGCATGCCGATGGCGACAAGGGCCTGAGCTGATTGGGGCGGCCTGAGCTGATCGGGCCTGAGTTGCCCAAGGCGTGAGTTGATTTTGGGGGCTTGGGGCTAATGCATCGAATTCTTCTGCTCGGCACCGGCGGTATCGCCGGGCATCATGTCGAGGAGTTTGCCGGGATTCCCGGCTGCAGCATCGTCGCCTGTGTCGACCAGTTGCCCGGTCGCGCTGCGGCGTTCGCCGCGGCCAGCAAGATCGGCGATTCTTTCGAGAGCCTGGAGGCGGCGATCGCCTGGGGCCAGTTCGATGCCGCCATCAACGCGACGCCGGATGGTGCGCATAGGGCGACGACGCTGGCGCTGCTCGGCGTGGGAAAACATGTGTTTTGCGAAAAGCCGCTGGCGCCGAACTACGCCGACGCGTTTGATATGACGCAAGCGGCCGAGGCTGCCGGGGTGATCAACATGGTCAACCTCACCTATCGCAACTCACCGGCGATCCACGAGGCGCGGCGCATGGTTCAGGCCGGCGAGATCGGCGCGTTGCGCCATGTCGAGGCGAGCTACCGGCAAAGCTGGCTGGTCAGCAAATCATGGGGTGACTGGCGGGTCGAGGACAAATGGCTGTGGCGCTTGTCCAGCCGGCACGGCTCGACCGGCGTGCTGGGCGATGTCGGCATCCATATCCTGGATTTCGCCACCTATGGCGCCGGCCAGGATATCGTCAGCCTGCATGCCGATCTGGTGACGTTTCCGAAGGCCGAGGGCGAGCGCATCGGCGACTATGTGCTGGACGCCAATGACAGCGTGGCAATGACGGCGCGGCTCGATTGCGGCGCGCTTGCCACGATCGTGGCGAGCCGCTACATGACCGGTCACGCCAACGATTTGTCGCTGGCCCTGCACGGCACCCAGGGCGCTATCAAGGTCGAGACCGACGGCAAGGCATCGAGCCTGTCGGCCTGCCTCGGCGGGGATGTCGATCTTCAGCGCTGGCGGACTTTGGATCTGCCCAGTGTCAAGCGCAATGCGCGACGCTTTGCCGATGCGCTGGATGCAGGCCGGAATGGCGATCCGTCGTTCCGGCGCGCCGCCGACATGCAGAAGCTGATCGACGCAGCCTTTGAGAGTTCAGCGGCGAAGCTGCCGATTTCGGTCGCTTGAAGCTGGCCGGCTTGTGCCGGCCAGACGTGATCTTTGCTGATATCAGAATGCGCTCGGCACAATCCACGGATTGATGCTGATGCCGAGCCGCGGGCCCTTGCCTTCAGCGGTGTTTTCCGTGGCACCCTTCTTCTCGACCGAACCGGTCGAAGCGCAATCGAGCTTCAGATTGGTCTTGGTGTCAACGCAGGCCGCCACCGGCGCATGCTTGACCGGATGGGTGGTGTTGGCGGCGAAAGCCGAGCCCGAAAGTGCCAGCACGGCGGCGAGGGTGAGGAGTGTCTTTTTCATTGTCAGTCTCCGGTTTCCGGGTCGAATTCAATTCGTACCGACGGGTGAATTTTTCTCGTACATGTACGATAGACTGTACATATACGCCGTCGATTGGGAATTCAAGGGAAAACCGTACGCGTACGATAAATTTTTCGTTAACCAAGAAATCCCCCCAGGGTCTGGCTGGGGCGGAGAGAAAATATGGAAATGAAAGGGAACGGCGTTCAGCAGTTGACCGGTGTCTCGGTCAATGGCGGGACGTTTTGCGTGCTGAGCGTGGCGAGCGTGAAATCGCACATCCGCTTCACGAAGGCCTGCGGGTCGCCGAAGGGGTAGAATGGAAAGGTGATGAGCAGCGAGATCGTGCCGTGGCCGACCGCCCACAGCATGGTGGCGATGGCGCGCGGATCGCCCTGCAATTTTCCGGCGGCAACGCAGGCCTCGACCCGGCTGATCAGCGCCTTCATCGCCGGGTTGCTCTCTTCCATGTCGTCGTAGCTCCTGCCTTCCGGCAGCTTGGTCTTTTCGGTCATGAATACGGTGCGGTATTCGTTGGGATTGCCGAGCCCGAAGGCGGCATATTCCGTCATCACCGCCTGCAAGGCTGCGATCGGATCATCGGACGGATGCTCCTCGATGCGGCGAGCAAGCGTCTCGAATGCGTCCTCGGCCAGAGCGAACAGGATGTCCTGCTTGTCGGCGAAGTAGGAATAAACGGACATCGGGGCGTAGCCGACCCGCTTGGCCAGCTTGCGGATGGTCAGGCCCTCATAGCCCTCTTCCTGGACAAGCTTATGCGCGGCCTCGAGCAATTCGGAGCGCAGTTCTGCTTTTTGTTTCTCGCGGCGTGTCTGGACGCTCTGCGGCAAGATCTGGTGCCTTCGGTTGGGTTGGTGGCTGGCTAAATTATATACGCTGTACGGAAACGGACAAGGGCACGGGAAGTTCCCAAACGGTATGCTTCGGATCGTGCCGACGCTTGTCGTAATTTGGCAGCCCCGTGATCAGCACCGTTCCTCTCTCGAAATGGCCCATCACGCCTCCCTGTCGATCAGTTCTGCGGCAAGACACGAAAGCAGTTTCACCGCCTCGCCATAGGTTTTCGCCTTCTCGGGATTGGAGGCGTTGCCGTCCAGCGCCCGCTTGAAGACGCCCTGGCAGATGGCAGCCAGCCGGAAGAAGGAAAAGGCGAGGAAGAACGTCCAGTTGCCGATACCGGTGAGCCCGCGCCGCCGGCAGTAGGCGGCGACGTAGTCCTCTTCGGAAGGCAGGCCGAGTGCGGAACGATCGATACCGCCCAGGCCGCGAAAGCCGGAAGCGTGCGGCAGCCGCCATTGCATGCATTGATAGGCGATATCGGCGAAGGGGTGGCCTGATGTCGAAAGTTCCCAGTCGAGCACTGCCAGAACCGTTGGCCGGTCCGGCGCGAAGATCAGATTGTCCAGCCGGTAGTCGCCATGGACCAGTGAGATCCGGCCGTCATCTACGGGCATATGCGTTTCCAACCAGGCAATCAGCCGGTCCATGTCGGCGACGGTGCCGGTTTCCGAGGCACGGTACTGGCTCGTCCAGCGCGCCAGTTGGCGCTCGAAATAATTGCCCGGCCGGCCGAAATCGCCGAGCCCCACAGTCTCGACATCGACCTCGTGCAGGGCGGCGAGGGTGTCGTTCATGGCATCGTAGATGGCGGCGCGTTCATCATTGTCGCCAGCCTCCGGCAGGGCCGGATCCCAGAAAATGCGGCCGTCGAGGAAATCCATCACGTAGAACATGCGGCCGATGGGCGAGCCTTCCGCCGACAGGTGCAGCATGGCAGGCACAGGCACGGCGGTGCCGGCAAGCGCGCTCATCACCCTGAATTCGCGGTCGACCTGGTGCGCCGATTTCAGCAATTGCCCCGGCGGCTTGGCGCGCAGCACGTAACGGCCGCTTGCCGCCGTCAAAAGGTAGGTCGGGTTCGATTGGCCGGATTTGAACTTCTCGACTGCAGCAAGCCCGGAAAAGCCCGGTATGTTCGCCTCGAGGTAAGGCGCAAGCGCTGCCTGGTCGAGAACGGGATCACTCATGCCGTCTCGGGCTGGCGTTCGATCAAGGTCAGCGTCAGCCAGCGCGCGGTCAGTGCCGGCTTCTTCGAACCCTCGATCTCGATCGTCACGTCATGCGCGGTCTGCACCCAGCCCGACGGCCTGACCTTGACGTCGGCCAGCACGAAACGGGTGCGGATGCGCGCGCCGGTTTTCACCGGCGCCAGGAAGCGCAGCGAATCGAAGCCGTGGTTGACGCCCATCTTGCCGTTTTCCAGCGGCGGCATGGTCTCGAAGGTCATCGCCGACAACAGCGACAGCGACAGGAAGCCGTGCGCGATGGTGCCGCCGAACGGCGTTTCACGCATCGCCCGCTCCGGATCGCAGTGGATGAACTGATGGTCGTCCGTGGCGTCGGCGAACTGATCGATCATGCGTTGCGTGACCACCCGCCACGGCGACACGCCGACCTCCTTGCCGACACTGGCCAGAAGCACATCGAGACTGATCGGTTCCACGCTCATGTCCTCCAGTTCACCCCCGGCTTCTGTGGCCGGAAAATGTCATTCCTTGAACAAGGTCAGCCCATGCTGCACCGACTGTCCGCCGTCGATCGGCAGGATGGCGCCAGTGACATAGCTGCCTGCACGGCTGCACAAATAGAGCGTTGCGCCGGCAATGTCATCCGGTGCGCCGATACGGCCGATCGGAACATGGCTGCCGACGTGCCTGGCCTGCTCATCCGTACCGGTGGCGAATGCCGTCATCCGGCTCTGGAAGGGGCCGGGGGCAAAGGCGTTGACGGTGATGCGGCGGGCGGCGAACTCGATCGCCAGTGTGCGCGTCAGATGATGAACCGCAGCCTTCGAGGCGGTGTAGGAATAGGCGTCGTCGGCCAGCGGCTGCGTGCCCATTACCGAACCGAGGTTGATCACCCTGGCCGGATCGGCGTCGCTGGCGGCGGCATCGAGCAGCGGCAGCAATTCGCGCGTCAGGTGGAAGACCGCGGTGACGTTGACGCCAAACACCTTGGCCCATGCCGAATAGGGGAAGCTTTCCAGCGGCGCGCCCCAGGAGACGCCGGCGTTGTTAACCAGAATGTTCAGCCGTTCGGTGCGCGATTTGACCTCGGCGACGAGTGCGGCGATGCCGGCTTCGCTGGAAACGTCGCCGACGAAGCCGTCGGCCCGGCCCGGTGCACCAAGCTGGTTCAACTCTTCGGCGACCTTGATACAATCCTCGCCCTTGCGCGACGCGATCATCACGCTGGCGCCGGCCCTGACCAGCGCGGTCGCCGCCATGCGGCCGATGCCGGTCGCCGCACCCGTCACCAGCGCGGTCTTGCCGGCCACCGAAAACAGTTCGTCCAGATAGCTCATCACAATTCTCCGCGCTCGGCATGCGGGCAAACAGTTCGTTGACAAGGCTATCCGAAGTACGGTCATCCTTGCCACTGACAAAATGCCTGGCGTGTATGAAGGGTTAGCGACCGATGACGGAGATGAATCTCGGCATGACCGAGCGGCTGAAGCCAATCCAGGCGCGCGTCGCGGCCATGGTGCGCGACGAGATCATGCCGCTCGACCATGAATTCCTCAGCGAAGTGGGCAAGGCAGGCAACCGCTGGGTCTACAGTGCGCGTCAGAGCGAGATCCTCGAAGGGCTGAAGAAGACCGCAAGAGAGCGCGGCCTGTGGAATTTCTGGCTGACCGGCTCGGAACGCGGCTATGGCCTTTCCACCGTCGAATACGCCTATCTGGCCGAAGAGATGGGCAAGGCGCATCTCGGCGCCGAGACCTTCAACTGCTCGGCGCCCGACACCGGCAACATGGAGGTGCTGGAGCGATACGGCTCGGCCGACCACAAGAAAGCATGGCTGGAACCGCTGCTCGACGGCAAGATCCGCTCGGCCTATCTGATGACCGAGCCGGATGTCGCTTCATCCGATGCCACCAACATTGCCATGCGCTGTGAACGCCACGGCGGCGACTATGTGCTCAATGGCGAGAAATGGTGGGCTTCGGGCGCCGGCGATCCGCGCTGCGCCATCTACATCGTCATGGTCAGGACCGGGGGCGATGACGAGCCGCAGCACCGCCGCCATTCGATGATCCTGGTGCCATCAGACACCAAAGGCGTGACCAAGGTGCGGGCCATGCAGGTCTATGGCGATGACGACGCGCCGCATGGCCACATGCATCTTCGCTTCGACAATGTGCGCGTACCGGCGTCGAACCTGATCCTCGGCGAGGGCAGGGGGTTCGAGATCGCGCAAGGGCGGCTCGGTCCCGGCCGCATCCACCACTGCATGCGCGCCATCGGACAGGCCGAGATGGCGCTCGAGATGCTGTGCCAGCGGTCCGTGCGCCGCGAGGCATTCGGCCAGAAGCTGGCAAAGCTCGGCGCCAATTTCGACATCATCGCCGAATGCCGCATGGAGATCGAGATGGCGCGGCTGCTCTGCCTCAAGGCGGCGTGGATGATCGACCAGGGCGATGCGCGGGCCGCTGCTCCCTGGATCAGCCAGATCAAGGTGATCGCACCGCGCGTCGCGCTCAAGGTCACCGACGAGGCGGTGCAGATGTTCGGCGCGCAAGGCATCAGCCAGGACACACCGCTGGCGCGGTCGTGGACGCATCTGCGGACCTTGCGCCTTGCCGACGGGCCGGACGCCGTGCATCGCCGTCAGGTGGCGCGGACGGAGTTGAGGAAATACACGCAGGAGAAGGTCTGAGCGCCGGCATCGTCATGCGGGCGCGACCCGAGGCTCGAGCGAGGAGTGTTCCGATGACCGTCCCATCCGAAATGAAGGCGCTGCTGCTTGTCGGCGATGGCTACACCAGGAGGCCGAGCGGCAGTGTGCTGGAGGCGATGGAGCCCTATCTCGAGCCGGGCAGCATCGCGGTGCCGACACCAGGCCCCAGCCAGGTGCTGATCAAGGTCAGCCTCGCCTCGATCAATCCGTCCGATGTCGCCTTCGTCAAGGGCCAGTACGGCCAGCCGCGTGCCAAGGGCCAGCCGGCCGGCTTCGAGGGTGTCGGCATTGTCGTCGCCAGCGGGGACGAGCCCTATCCCAAAAGCCTGATCGGCAAGCGCGTGGCCTTTGCCACCGGCGTCACCAACTGGGGCTCGTGGGCTGACTATGCCGTCGCCGAGGCGGCTGCCTGTATCCCGCTGCTCGACACCGTTCGCGACGAGGACGGTGCGGCGATGATCGTCAACCCGCTCACGGCGCTCGCCATGTTCGACATCGTCAAGGAGGAAGGCGAGAAGGCCTTCGTCATGACCGCCGGCGCCAGCCAGCTCTGCAAGCTGATCATCGGCCTGGCCAGCGAAGAGGGTTTCCGGCCGATCGTCACCGTGCGCCGCGACGACCAGATCGCGGCTCTGAATGCGCTTGGCGCGGCGCACGTGCTCAATGAAAGGGCGACGGATTTCAAGGCGGCGCTGCGCGAGGTGATGAAGGCCGAACAGCCGCGCATCTTCCTTGACGCGGTAACCGGGCCGCTTGCCTCCGCCATCTTCGACGTCATGCCGAAGCGGTCGCGCTGGATCATCTATGGGCGGCTCGATCCCGAAGCCACCGTTATCCGCGAGCCCGGCCAACTGATCTTCCAGCACAAGCATATCGAAGGGTTTTGGCTGAGCGAGTGGATGCGCCAGTTCCGCGACCGTCGCGGCCCGGCGATCCTGGAGGCGCAGAAGCGTTTTTCCGATGGGCGCTGGTCGACCGACGTGACGGCGGTGGTGCCGCTTGCCGAAGCAATGGCGCGGCTGCCAGCCGAACTGGCCAAGCCCAACGGCAAGGTGTTCATCCGGCCTTGAAGCGTGGAGAGACACTATCGCCCGCTGAGCGGTTCCGTGCTTTTGAGCAGTGCGACAAGCTCGCTTTGCTGGCGGGTTTCGGTCTTGGCAAAGATCCGTTCGAGATAGCCGCGACCGGTTTTCACGGTAATCCTGGAACTCGCTGTAGCCTCTTTCAGCGACAGGCCTGACGCCAATGCCGTGGCGAGCCGGGCTTCGGCCAATGTCAAGCCGAACAGGCCGCGGATATGCGTCTCGAAGCTGTCCGGAATGCGCCCGGCGACTTCGGTGACCATGATCACCGCGCAGCGCTCCGATGCCAGGCCATAGGCGCGGGCATCGACGAATGGCGCGACGGAGAGCACCAGCCGTGTCCCACCGGATCGCTGGCGATCCGACGGGACACGCAGTGTCCCACCGGTCCCTTGCAGCACACCTTCCCGCAACGCACAGGCATCCGCGACCAGCCGCTGAAGCTCTCGCGCGTCCGTGGAACCGGAAACAACGATGGCGCCGTCCTTCAGCGCCAGCGGACTGTCGGGCCGCGATAGCATCGCTTCGGCAGCCTCATTCATTTGCGCTATATGCCGGTTGGCGTTGACCAGGAACACCCCGAAGGGCAGGTGCGAAAAGGCCGATGCCAGCGCCGAGACGTTCCCCAGGCGCCTGCCGATCTGCCCCGCGCGCAGCACATGCGGCACGATTTTCCGCAACAGCTCGACGTCGCTGGGGCCGAATGCTTCCTGTCTGGAGCCGCGATGGATGTCGAGTATCCAGTGTGCGTCGTTGGCGGACAGCAAGTTACAGACCAGCCCGTGATGCATGTCGCGCGGCCTCAGCCAGTCTTGCCAGAGGTCGCGGCTGCGGAACGCTGTCTCCTCGTCCGACGCTGGCCAATGACCCACCGCACCGAGCGGGATGGAAGCCAATGTGCGAGCCACCGGATCGCCGAGGAAGGCTTCGATGCCCATTGGCGAACTGAGTTCCGGATCCGGGTTGGATGCAATCGCGCCAAGCGCCTCCGGGCCGAAGCGCACGATGCAGGAGCGAGAGCCGCCAAACAGGTCACGCAGGCCGGCTATGGCATCGAACCAGCGGTGCTGATCGTAGGCTGCTTCGTAAATTTGGCCGACCACGACGGCTACCGCTTCTACGCTGACGTCCGCCATTGGGTGTTGCGATCTTTCAGATGCCCACAGTTTCGTAAACAAGACTAACATACGGAAGCTCTCGCGCAAGTTGCGCTGCCGCCGGAGCGGTTTGCTCTTCCCCGGTCGGTCTCGCGGGCTCTGAAAGTCGCCTGCTGTCGGCAAACCACCTGTGGCAATCCGGTAACATTCATCCCAAGAAAGCGTGTACCCCGGTCATCTGACGGCTGTGAAAGGCGGCCGCATTCGATCAGCCCTTGGCAGGAAACACCGATATTCGCTTCGGCCTCCTGTTGAAGGCGACCAGTCGGGATTTGCGCAAGGGCGGGACATGAATCTCAGCAATCGAAATCACCGATATCGCAACCGCTTGCTGGTCAGCACGGCGATAGCCGGGGCAACACTGCTCGGCTTTGGCCAGAGCGCCGAGGCCGCCTGCGTGCCTGTAGTATCACCCAACTATGTCTGCTCCGGCGCCAACACGACCGGCCAGCTCGTCCCCACCACGGTCGGCTTGCCGTTGGATCTCGGCGATTTCATCGCCCTTGCTCTTGCTCCGGCCAACCCTTCCGTCACCACCGATCCCGGGTTCAGCGTCACCACCAGCGATCCCTACGCTCTCGGCATATTGGGCAGCGGCGCGGTCAGCTACACCGATGCCAATGCCTCGCCACTGACCTCGACGACCGGCATCGGCCTTGGCGTCGTGTCCCTGGTTCCGCAGGCCGCGGACCCGTATTACGGACCAAACCCGGGCGGCGCGGTCGCCATCGACACCAGCGGCGCCGTGACCGGCGCTTTGATCGGCCTTGCCGCCATCAACACCGGCGACGGCGCGACCACCGTCAAGGCTACGGGCGACGTCACGGCGACAGGTGCCAACAGCTATGGTCTCTTCGCCTATTCGCAGGGCTCGGTCGCCACCGTCACCACCGGAATGGTGAGCGGCAAAAAGAGCGCCATCTATGCCGTCAATCAGGGTACGACGGCCGATCTCAGCATAGCGGCCAATGGCGATGTCATTGGCGGAACGCTCTACGGCATCTATGCGATCAATGGTGGGCGACAGTTCGATGTCGTCAACACGATCTTGAACGGCACGGTAACCTTTGTTTCTGGCCCGCCTGCAAGTGCTGGCAAAGACCTGACGGTGACGGCCAACGGCAAGGTCGACAGCGGCAACACCGGCATCTTTGTCGAGAACTATGGCACCGGCGCCACAAGCATCACAACCAAGGGCGCGGTGACCGCGGCAGGTCTTTACGGTATCTATGCCTTCAGCGGTGGAACAGACCTGACGATCGACGCCGTTGCGGTCAGTGGCGTCGTCTATGGCATTTATGCCGACAACAAGGGCACCGGCAGCACCAGCATAACGGCGAAGGCCGCGGTGACCGGGACAAACGATACCGGCATCTACGCGTTCAACGACGATACGACGACGGCCGGCCTGACGGTCGACGCGATGGCGGTCAGCGGTGGCAAATACGGCATCCATGCGGAGAACAGGGGCGCCGGCGCAACCAGTGTTACCGCCAAGGGTGCCGTGACCGGAACCGATCGCGTCGGCATCATTGCCGTCAACGCTGCTCTCACGTTCAATCCGGACGGCACGTTTGCCGGCGTGGCAAACACGAACGCCACGGATCTGACCGTCGACGTCATCGCGGTAAGCGGCGGCAAGACCGGCATCTATGCCCTGAACACCGGAACCGGCGCCACCAGCATTACGGCGGCGGGCGCCGTGACCGGGACAGACGATTTCGGCATCAATGCGGTCAACAGCAGCACGGCGACGGGCTTGACGGTGAATGCAACGGCGGTCAGCGGTGGCGGCACCGGCATCTATGCAAGGAACTACGGCACCGGCGCCACCAGCATCACGGCGACCGGTTCAGTGATCGGGACAGACGGCGACGGCATCAACGCGCACAACGACAGCACCGCGAAAGACCTGACGGTCGACGCCATGTCGGTCAGCGGCGACGTCATGGGCATCGATGTCATCAACTATGGAACCGGCGCCACCCGGGTCAAGGCGACGGGCACAGTGACCGGCACAACCAATTTCGGCATCTACGCCATCAACGGCTCCTTGACGACGGGAGGCCTGAAGGTTGACGCCGCGGCGGTCAGCGGCAGCATTTACGGCATCTATACGGAGAACAGCGGCGGGGCCACCACCAGCATCACGGCGACAGGCACGGTCGAAGGCGCCAACGCCGCGATCATTGCGCAGTCGAGCGTCGCACAGGCGATCAGCATCAGCCTTTCCGGCGCCACGCGCAACAGCGCGCAGACGGCCACGGCCCTGGCCGTCTTGACCGTCGGTGGCTCAACGGCCCTCACCAATGACGGCACGCTGACCGGCCGGTCGACCTTCGTGGTCTGGACGATATGGTGACCAACAACGCCATTTGGACAACCGGCGGGACCAGCCTGTTCGGCGCCGGCAATGACAGCGTCATCAACGGTGCCGGCGCAATGCTGACCACAGCCAGCAATGGCGGGATGATCGAAGCCACGACCTTCGACGGGCTTGAGCAGCTGACCAGCTCCGGCCGGCTGACCATGCAGGATGGCGGCGCCGGCGACCGCACGGAGCTTGCCGGCACCGTGACGCTGGCGGCCGGCTCGACCTACGCCATCGACGTCAACGCCGCGCTTCAGTCGGATCTCCTTCACACCACCGGTGCCGCGACCATCACCGGCTCGACCCTGGCGGTGACGGCGCAAGGTTTTTCCGTCGGCCGCTATACCCTGCTGACCGCCGATAGCGGACTGAACGGCCAGTTCGCCGCGATGACTGGCGTCACCAGTACCGCGTTCCTGACGGTGACGGACGACTATGACAGCAACAACGCCTATCTCGACGTGACCAAGGTTCATGCTTTCGCCGATGCCGGGCTGACGCCCAACCAGATCGCCACCGGCGAAGGGCTGGACAGCCTGACGGGTGGGGCTGTGTTCAATGCCGTTGCCAATCTCGCCACCGACGCTGAAGCCCAGGCAGCCTTCGATCAGCTCTCGGGCGAAATCCATGCCTCGGCCAAGGGCATGCTGGTCGAGGACAGCCGCTTCGTCCGCGACGCCGCGACCAGCCGCATCCGTTCTGCCTTCCGCGATGTTGGCGCGGCCCCATTGCCCGTCATGGCCTATGGCGAAGGCGGCCCCGAAATGGTTGCCGCCGACACCGACCGCTTTGCCGTCTGGGGCCAGGCTTTTGGGTCCTGGGGCAATACCGACTCCGATGGCAACGCCGCCGCCTTCGATCGTTCGACCGGCGGCCTGCTGGCGGGTGCCGATACATCGGTTGGCAACTGGCGCGTCGGCCTGCTCGGTGGCTACAGCCATTCGAGCTTCGATGCCGACCACCGAAACTCCTCGGGCAAGGCCGACAGCTATCACCTTGGCCTCTATGGTGGCACCAACTGGGGCGCCATCGCCTTCCGTACCGGTGCTGCCTATAGCTGGAGCAGCCTTTCGACCAAACGCTCCGTCGCCTTCAACGGCTTCACGGATGGATTGTCTGCCGACTATGATGCCGGCACCGCGCAGATCTTCGGCGAACTTGCCTACAAGGCCGATGCCGGACAATTCAAGTTCGAACCCTTCGCCAATCTCGCCTATGTCAGCGTCCACACCGACGGCTTCACCGAAACCGGCGGTGCTACGGCCCTGACCAGTATCGGTACGTCCACCGACGCCACCTTCACCACGCTCGGCCTGCGCGGTTCCTCGGACTTCGCGTTCGGCGGCATGAACGTCACCGCACGCGGCATGCTCGGCTGGCGTCATGCTTTCGACGATGTCACGCCGACCTCGACCTTCGCCTTCGCCGGCGGCGATCAATTCACCATCGCCGGCATGCCGATCGCCAGGGACAGCGCCGTCATCGAAGCTGGGCTCGACTTCAACATGTCGGCCAACGCGACGCTTGGCCTGTCCTACACCGGCCAATTCGGCGGCGGCACGGTCGACCAGGGCGCCAAGGTCGATCTTGCCGTGAAGTTCTGACGACTCCGGGATTGCCGAAAAAGGACGGCAGCCCCGACGGGCGTGGGATCGACAATGACGCCGCTATCGGTTTGTAGCGGTGGTTCCGCGCCTGTTAATCCCCCTATGCCACGCCACTTCGTCCGTGATATGCCGCCGCCATCGAATGCCGGGACAGGCTGGACTGATCCAGTTCCGGGATTGTGTGGAGCGCCTTGATGACGATTTCCAAGCCGGTTTTCGACCGTTTGGGGTTTGGCCTGTGGATCGGAGCGTTCCTGGTCGTTCTTGCCCTGGTCCTGTGGTCACCGCACACGCGGACGGTATGGCAGGCCTATATCGACGGCAGCGTGGCGCTTCAGGCCGGTCTGCCGCTCTACGACACCCAGTCCGAGATGGGGTATCTCTACGCGCCGGCCTTTGCCGCGCTCTACACTCCAATAGTCAAGCTTGGTCCGCATCTGGGCGGCTTGGTTTGGCATTCCATTGGCTTTGCGGTGCTGACCTACGCCGCGATGCGGCAGGTGCGCAAGCTCGGCGGCGGCGAACTGGCATGGCTGCTTTCTTTCGGTCTTTTCCTCGCTTTGCCGATGGCGGTGGGGGCGATCCGCAACGGCCAGGCAACGATCCTTTTGACCGGCGCTTGCTGGCTTCTCACCCTGTCGGCGCTGGAAGGGCGGCGGGCGGAGACGTTCTTCTGGGCTTCGCTTGCCATCATCGCCAAGCCGACCGCGATCATAATGCTGTTGTTGGTAGGAGCCCTTCGGCTCCGGTTGATACCGGTGCTGGTGCTGGCGCTGCTGTTCGTGCTGGCACTGCCTTACGCTTTTGCTCCCGCCGGCTATCTCAACGATCAGTATCGTGTCTTCATCCAGATGCTGACCTCCATGGCCGTCGACAACACCAGCCATTTCGTGCCCACCGATTTCACGGCACCGTTCACCACGATAGGACTGCCAATACCGGAATTCGGCGCAACGATCGTGCGCATGGTCATGGCCCTGTTTACGCTTTCTGCCGTCATCTGGTTCGACCGCAGGCTCGAACAGGGAAAGGCGGCGCTGGCGATCTTCCTGACAGCCACTTTCTACATGTGCGTCTTCAACCCGCGCGTCGAGCCAAACACCTTTGCCATGATCGCGGTACCAGCCGGTCTTGCCATCGCCCTGTTGTGGCGTGAAGAACGGGGCGGCGTCCTTGCCTCGGTGCTGTCGACGACGCTGTTCGTGACCGGGTTGAGCGGCGTCGAGCGCCATGTGCACGATTTCCTCTTCCCCTGGTTCCGGCCGGTCGCCGTCACTTTCATCGCCGGTTCGCTGATCTGGTGGTTCTGGGCCAAGGCACGGGAAAAGGTGGTGAATGCGGGAGTCGCGAATGGTTGAGTTGCGGCCGAGCCTCGATATTGTCGCACCGTTCTTCAACGAGGCGGCATCGGCATCGGCCTTCGCGTGCCTCCTGGGCGAGCTCGAAGTGGCCGTGGCACAACGCTTCGGCATGACCGTACACAAGATCCTCGTCGATGACGGCAGTCGTGACGATGGCGCCGTGCGGTTTTCGCAAGCGCTGACGGGGTCGTGGGAGATCGTGCGCCTCAGCCGCAATTTCGGCAAGGAAGTCGCGGTGCTCGCCGGCCTCGACCAGTCGCGCGGCGACATGGTGCTGATCATGGACGCCGACCTCCAGCATTCCCTGGACATCAGCCTGAAGCTGATCGCCGAGCTGGTGGACCATCCGGACATCGACGTCGTCTATGCGCAGAACGACCGCCGCGAGGCGAGCTGGCGGCGCAGCCAGCTTGCACGGCTTTTCTACAGCCTGATCAACTCGAGCCAGCGTTTCGATATTCCCGAAAATGCCGGCGACTTTCGCGTCATGCGCGGCGCCGTGGCGCGCGCGCTGACCAGCCTGCGCGACAAGCGGCGCTTCAACAAGGGCCTGTTTGCCTGGGCCGGCTTTCGCCAGAAGGCGTTGCCCTATTCGCCGGAAGGCCGCGCCAGCGGCACGTCGAAATGGAGCCGGCTCAACCTGATCGCCTTCTCGCTCGAAGGTTTTACTTCCTTTTCCGTCATTCCCTTGCGTCTCATCAGCCTCAGCGGGCTGCTCGCGGCGTTGGCCGGTGCGCTCTATGGCGCCAAGGTGCTCTTCGAGGTGATCTTCTACGGCATTGCCGTTCCGGGCTACCCCAGCCTGCTGGTTGCCGTCGTCCTGCTCGGCGGCCTCAACCTGACCTTGCTTGGCCTGATCGGTGAATACGTCTGGGTCACGCTCAGCGAGAGCAAGGATCGCCCGGTCTATCTCGTGCGCGACGTCGTGCGCAGCGTGGCCCCCGCCGATCGGCCGGAGCCGGGCACTTCGAACAGATGACGCGGCGCATCCGCCTGATCGCCGACGATTACGGCCTGGCGCCCGGCGTTTCCGCCGCGATTCTCGACCTGCTCGATCGCGGGAGGCTGACCGGCACCAGCTGCATGACCGGGTTTCCGGAATGGGAAGCGGAGGCAGCGCGCATAAAACCGCTGTGCGGCCGGGCCGCGGTCGGGCTGCATCTCACCTTGACCGACCAGTTGGCCATTACCGGCCGGTCGAGCCTGGCGCCGGAAGGCCGGCTGCCACCGCTCCGCGCACTGGCCTTGCCTGTTCTGCGCGGCCGCATCGGCGAGCGCCATGTTCATGCCGAGCTTGACGCCCAGTACAGCCGCTTCGTCGAGGCGCTTGGCCGCCGCCCCGATTTCGTCGACGGGCATCAGCATGTGCATTTCCTTCCCGTCGTGCGCACATGGCTGCGCGCGCGGTTTCCAGAAGGCGCCGACAGGCCGGCCCTACGCGGCGGCCCGGCGCTGGCCGCAGGGTCGAAGGTCGCCGCGATTGCCGCGCTCGCTGCCGGGTTCAACCGTTCGATGCAGCGCGCCGGCTTCATCGTTTTCCAGCCGCTCGCCGGCATCTATGACTGGCGGCAGCCCGAAAAGTTCACTGCGGTTCTGCAGGCCGCCGTCGAAGGGTTGCCGGAACAAGGGCTGTTCATGTGCCATCCCGGCCATGTCGACGAGACGCTGCGCGCGCGCGACACGATGCAAGGTGTGCGCGAGGTCGAATTCGCGGCCCTGGCATCGGACGCGTTCGGAGCCAGCCTGGCCCGCGCCAATGTCGCAATCATGGATGGCAGGGGATGAACGACGCCGAGCGGCCCCCGCGTTCGACCGGCAACAAGATCGTCCGCTTTGCCATTGTCGGACTGGCCAACACAGCCATCGACCTTGCCAGCTTCTTCCTGCTGCTCAAGCTCGGTGCTTCGCCGCTGCCGGCCAACGTTGCTGCCTGGTTCATCGCCGTCACCTTTTCCTTCGCGGCGAACGGCTTCTGGTCGTTCGAGCGCAATCGAGCCATCCGGCTGCGTGACGCATTCCTTCGCTTCGCCTCGCTTGGAGGGCTAATTTCGCTCGGCGTCTCCAGCCTCTCCATCGCGCTGTTTGCCGGCATCGCCGGAGTGTGGCCGGCAAAGATCGCCGGTGTCGTGGTGGCGGCGGTGCTGAATTTCCTCGCCGCGCGCTGGTCGATCGAAGGCCGGTTCTTGAGATAGGCGGAACTATTTTTCTTACGAAATTCCGGACGGAAAACCGCTACACACTTTTCCCTGGATTTCTTTACTCCGCCGGTTCCACATTGGTGTAGGCGGCTTCCTCCAACTCGCGCTTCAGTCGCGCTTCCTCATGGGTCTTCGGCGTGACGAAGCGGCCAAGCAGGAGATAGGCGACCGGCGTCAGGAACAGTGTCGAGACGGTGGCCAGCCCCAGGCCGCCGACGATGACCCAGCCGAGCGCGACGCGCGCCTCGGCACCGGCGCCGCTCGCCAGCACCAGCGGCAAGCCGCCGAGCACGGTGCAGATCATCGTCATCATCACCGGCCGCACGCGGATGATCGAGGCCTGCTCGATCGCTTCGCGCACGCCAAGCCCGCGATCGCGCAGCTGGTTGGCGAATTCGACGATCAGGATGCCGTTCTTGGCCATGACGCCAACCAAAAGCACCAGGCCGATCTGGCTGTAGGCATTGAGACTGGTGCCCGAGAGCAGAAGCGCGAAAATCGCGCAGGCCAGTCCGAGCGGCACCGTCGCCATGATGATGACGGCACTGACGAAACTTTCGAACTGGGCGGCCAGCACCAGGAGGATGATGACCAGCGCGAAGCCGAAAATGGTGATCATGGCGCTGTTGGTTTCGCCCAGCGTCGCCGCCTCGGCCAGCGGCAAGATGCGGCTGCCTGGCGGCAGCAGCGGCGTGGCGATCTCCTCGGCGCGGGTGAGCGCGTCGCCAAGTGCGAAGTCGCCACTGAGGTTGGAGGTGATGGCCACCGAGGGCTGCTGCTGTTCGCGCGACAGTGATGGCGGTACGGCACGTTCGGTCAGCGTGGCGATGGTCGACATCGGCACGAAACGTCCGTCTGATGTTTTCAGGAAGATGTTTTCCAGATCCGTCGGATCGTTGATCGGATTGGTGGTCGAGACCAGCTTCACGCCGTAGCTGCGGTCGGCGATGTAGACGTCGACGACATCGTTGCCGTCGAGCATGGCCTGCAAGGTGTTGGCCAGTCCCGATATGTCGATGCCGAGGTCGGAGGCGCGCTCGCGGTCGATGGCCACGGCGAGCTGCGGTTGCGTCGGGTCGATCGACAGGCGCGGTGTCTGGAAGCGCGCGTCCTTCTGCATCTCGGCGATGATCTTCACGGCTGCGTCGCCGAGCGCCTTGCGGTCGTTGCCGACCAGCGCGAACTGCAGGCCGTTGCCGGCGCCACGGATGCCGAGGCTGTTGGGCTGTACCGGGAAGATGCGCACGCTCGGAACCTGCCTGGTCAACTGGCTGATCTCGGCCATGATCTCCTGCTGGCTGCGGCTGCGCTCGTTCCACGGCGCCAACGTCATCACCATGAAGCCGGAATTGTAGGAGCCGTTCTGGCCGGCATTCTCGAAGGTCGAGCGGATCTCGCCGGAATCGCGCATCGGCTGGATCAGTCTCTCGATCTTCTGCATCTGCTGCGTCGTATAGTCGAGGCTGACGCCTTGCGGGGCGCTGATGCGCAGAAGCACGGCGGCGCGGTCCTCGGTCGGCGTCAGCTCCTGGCGGATGGTGCCGAACAGCGTGAAGGCGGTGCCGGCAAACAGCACCGCGACCAGAAGCACGATCCATGGCGCGTCGAGGCAGGCGTGTAGGCCGCGCTTGTAGGCCGTACTGAGCGCGCCGCCGATGCGGGCGCCGATGCCATGGCCCCCTTCGTGGTGGAGCGATGCGCTGGTCAGCATGCGCGAGGCGAGCATCGGGCACAGCGTCAGCGCCACAACGCAGGACAATAGCACCGACATGGCAAGCACGAAGCCGAATTCGCGGAACAGGCCGCCGGTCTGGCCGGGCAGGAACGAAATCGGCACGAAGACGGCGACCAGCGTCAAGGTGGTGGCAATGACGGCGAAAAACACTTCCTGCGCGCCAAGCACGGCGGCGGCGCGGGGCCCCATGCCTTCATTGCGTCGTCGCACGATGTTTTCGAGCACGACGATGGCGTCGTCGACGACCAGTCCCGTCGCCAGCACCAGAGCGAGCAGGGTCAGGATGTTGACCGAGAAGCCGGCCAGATAGATGGCAGCGATGGTGCCGATCATGGCGACGGGCATCGACAGGCCGGGGATCAGCGTCGCGCGCCAGTCGAGGAGAAACACATAGATGACGATCAGCACCATAGTCACGGACAGGCCGAGTGCGATCTCGACCTCGTGCACCGCGCCCTTGACGAAGACGGCGTCGTCGCTGGTGATCTTGATCGACATGCCCTTGGGCAGGTTTTCCTGCAGCTTGGCGACGGCGGCCTGGACACCGGTCGAGATGTCCAGCGTGTTCGATTCCGCCTGGCGGATGATGCCGATGCCGATGCCGGTCTTGCCGTCCGAGCGCAGCGTGGTCTGGCCGACGTCGGGACCGAGCGTGACGGTGGCGACGTCGCGGATGCGCGTCGTGCCGCCGACAATGATGTTTTCGAACTCTTCCGGCGTGGTCACGTCGGCAGTCGTGCGGACGATCAGGTCCTGGTTGGTCGTGGTGATCGAACCGGCAGGGGAATCGAAAGCGACCGAGGCAAGGGCGGCCCTGAGATCGGCAACCGTGAAGCCGAGGCTGGCCAGCTTGTTCTGGTCGACATCGATGCGAAAGATCTTGTCGCGGTCGCCATAGACCTGGACGTCTGCAACGCCGGGCACGGCGGCAAGCTCGTCCTCGATCTGGTCCTGGACCACCACGGTCATGTCCTGGATCGACATGTTGTCCGAGGTCACCGCCAGTCGCATCACCGCGTCGGAATTGGCGTCGGCCTTGACGATGCGCGGCGGATCGGCGGTGTCGGGCATCTGATTGGCGACGCGGCCGACAGCATCACGCACGTCCGAGGCGGCGACATTCAGATCGACGCCGTCGTTGAACTCGATGGTGACGCGGCTCGAGCCGAACGAGGAAGACGACGAGATCGACTTGACGCCTGAGACGCGGGCGACGGCGCCCTCGATCGTGTCGGTCAGTTCGCGGTCGACGGTCTCGGCCGCCGCGCCCTCGAAGGTGGTGGAAACAGTGACGACCGCGCGGTCGACATCAGGCAGTTCGCGGATCTCGACGCCGTAGAAAGCGGCCAGGCCGGCGACCGCGATCAGCGTGTTGAGCACGAAGGCCATGACCGGCCTGCGGATGAACAGGGCGGTGAAGCCGGTCTCGCTGGCGGTGTTGATGGTTCCGGTCATGAGCCTGCGGCGGCGTCCGCGGCGCGCTGCTCTTCGCCGGCAAGGCGAACCGCGCCGCCCTCGCTGACGCTCTGGGTGCCTTCTGTGACCACCATGTCGCCATTGTCGATCTCGGCGTCGATCAGCACGGTCTCGGTGTTGCGCTGGATGATGCGCACCGGGACCCGCCTGGCCTTGCCATCCTCGATCTGCCAGACATAGGCGCCGTCCGACCCCCACAGGATCGCCAGCGGGCTGACGGCCGGATAGGTTTGCCCCGGAAATTTCATGGTGATGCCGAACGACATGCCGGCGCGCAGCGAATCGGCCGGGTTGGCGATCTTGGCCTTGACCAGCAGGGTGCGGCTCTTTTCATCGATGTGGTTGTCGATGGCCGAAACGGTGCCGCTATAGGCGTTGCTGGGATTGGCGATCGGCGTCGCCGTCAATTGCGCACCGACCTTGACGGCGGCGGCGAAGCGCTCGGGTACCAGGAAATCGACCAGGATCGAGGACCGGTCGTCGAGCGTGGCGATGGCCGACTGGTTGGTGACGTAATTGCCGGCCGAGATCGGCAGGATGCCGACGGTGCCGGCGATCGGCGCCAGGATCGACCGGCGCTGCAGTGCAAGTTCCGCGTCCTGAAGCGCCAGCTTGGCGCCCGCCAGCACCACCTCGGCGTCAGCCACGGCTACCGGGGTCGCGGCATTGGAGGCACGCAGCGACTTGACGCGGTCGAGCTTGGACTGAGCATCCTGCAAGGCGAGCTTGGCACGGTCCTGAGAGATCACTTCGGTCTCGGAATCGAGGGTGGCGAGGATCTGTCCCTTTTCGACATGGCTGCCGGATTCGACCAGCAGTTCGGCGAGGCGGCCGGAGCTGTAAGGATTGACGGTCACCGAGGCGTTGGCACGGCCGGTGCCGATCGCCTGCAGGCGGTCGTTGATAACAGCCGAAGTGGCCGCCAAGGCGACCACGTTCACCCGCTGGTTGCCGTTGCGGCCGTTTGCCTGCCTCGCGTTGGCGGCACCGGTTTCAGCCGGGGGCGTTGCCGCGTAAGCCCAGTCGATGCCCCAACGTGCCAGCACGTCCGGTGCGCCGGGATAAAAGCGCAGCCAGGCGGCTGCCGCCACCACCAGCATCACGAATGCAAAAAGTATCTGTTTCCAGGCGGCCATCAGCACTCCGGTTGGTAAAACAATCCTTCCGTCTACCGGTTTCCCGAAATGAAGCAGACGCAGCGAGGCTATTGTAAGGCAAAGAAGCCGTCTCGATATCGCGTCTTTATGACAATTCTCCGGGGGCTGCGCATATTAAATA
>NZ_RZRO01000110.1:0-21847 GCF_003997975.1 Mesorhizobium sp. M7A.F.Ca.US.005.03.1.1 | reverse complement strand
ATCGCCGGCTTCGAGGATGTCGTTCTGCTTGTAGTTGACGCCGAACTCGGTCGTCTTGCCGGTTTCCGGCCGCAGATTGGGATTGGGCAGGAACGGAAAGCTGACGCCTGCCGGATGATTGCCGCTGATCAGCGTCTCGGTGATCGATGGCGAGCGATAGCCCTCGGCATAGGTGCCATAAAACTGAAGGCCGGCAAGGCCTGCGGATTCGAACGGGGAGACGCCGACGGTGATGCGCGGCGATACCCTGTCGCCGGAAATGTCGTGGGTGTCATCCTTGAGGCTGTAGTTGTCGTAACGCAGCCCGGCGATGACTTCGAGCCACTCCCAGGTGAGCTTGTCCTGGACATAGGCGCCCGAAACGTTGCGCTTGCCCGAAGGCGTGTAGAAACTGTCGCCACCAGCCGCGCCGCCTGTCTTGACATTATCGCCGGCCCAGTCGCCGCCATAGGTCAGCTCGTGCGCGATCCCACTCGTCTCGAACCGGGACGTGTTCCAGATGTCGATGCCGGTGGTGCCGACGTCGAATGTCGACTGCGATCCCGCCGGCAAGACAACGGGAAGGCCGGTGACCGGATCAAAGCGGTTTTGCGGGACAAGGCTGGTCAGATCGAGGTTGGTCTTGTTGTAGGAGGTGTTGATGTGGAGATCGAGCCAGCTCTTGTCCTCATCCGTGATGTTGTAGCGCGCCGTGAAGGTGTTCGACTTCAGGTCGACGTCATTGACCGGCGCACCGCCGCTGATCTCGTTCCAGCCATCGCTTGAGCCGACCCAGCCGAGCTTCAGTTCGCTGTTGTCGGTCGGGCGTATGCTGGTCTTGAGCAGTCCGCTCAGCACGTCGAAGCCGGTGCCCTTGACGGTGTCGCCGCCGCCATCCTTGTAGTCGTCATAGTCGCGGTAGACGATGTTGCCCAGCACGTCCCAATTCTCGTTAATGCGGTAGGCGCCGGATGCACTTGTGGTCCAGCCCTTGCCGTTGCTCTCATAGCGTCCCGTGACGGAACCGGCCCATGTTTCGTCAGGCTTGAGGAAATCCTCGGCATCCTTGGTGTCGAAGAAGACGACGCCGCCGATGGCGCCCGAGCCGTAGGTGTTGGCTACAGGACCACGGATAACATCCACGGATTTGACGAGTTCGGGGTCGATGTAGAAGGTCGACTGCGTGCCGTGGTCGGAGCGCTGGAAATTCTGTCGTGCGCCGTCGACGATGACTGCGACGCGACCGAAATCCTGCAGGCCGCGGATGTTGATGCTGGTGCTGACGCGCCTGGCGTCGGCCTGCGCCGCGACACCGGGCACGCCGAGCAGCATCTCATTGGGCGTCGTCGCCATGCGGCGGTCGAGCTGTTCCTGGCCGATATGGCTGGCCGATGCCAGCGATTCGATCGCCGTCTCGCCGGTGCGGCTGATGACGAGGATCTTGTCGAGCAGCGTTGCTCCCGCTGGTGCTGCCTTTTCCTCTTCAGCCTTCTTCGTTTGATCTGTCGTCTGCGCCGCCTGCTGGGCGTTGGCCAGTTGCGCCGATAAGGCAATCGCCGCCACACTTGCCAGCAATGCCGCCGCGCCGTTCGCCGCCGACCGGCCGCGCCATTCCCAAGTCACAAACCCCATGCCCCAACTCCAAAGTCCAGGTTTCATGCTGGCTGGCCCGGGGCTGGCTGGCATTTTTGATCGTCGCCGACGTCTTAAATGTTGACTCATTTAATCCGGTATTGCACTGACTAGTAAACATGATTATTCAAGTCAAGAAATGAATCGGATTACGCAACGCCTAGCCAGACGCCCGGCACAGGAAAGGGATCCATCCAGATGAACACCCACAATCCCAACGATTTTCGCTATCGCGTCCGCCGTCCCGACGATGCCTCCCCCCATTTCGACCGGGTTCCGCTGGCGGTACGAACCCTTTCCAGCAACACCCTGTTCCAGGGCGAGCACGAGATAGGCATCGAGCATCACGGTGCACTCTACCGGCTGAAGATCACCCGCCAGGGCAAGCTCATTCTCAACAAGTAAGACAAGGCAACAGGGACCGAGACATGGATCAGCGCGTAAAATCCGCCCCGCATGAAATCCGGCGGGCACGGACAGACAATCCGAAGACGCGCGAGCGTGATCTGGCTGCCCATCTCGGCATTTCGGAAGCCGAACTGGTCGCGGCGCATTGCGGCGACGGCGTCGTCCGCATCGAGCCGCGCGTCAACGATCTTCTGACCGGCCTCGAGGCCGTCGGCGAGGTCATGGCGCTGACCCGCAATGAAAGCGCGGTGCACGAGAAGATCGGCGTCTATGACAAGGTCGTCACCGGCACCCACAATGCCATGGTGCTTGGCGAAAACATCGACTTGCGCATCTTCCCGAAGGTCTGGGCACACGGCTTTGCCGTCGAGAAGCGCGACGGCGACGAAATCCGCCGCAGCCTCCAGTTCTTCGATGCGGCAGGCGAGGCCGTGCACAAGGTGCATCTGCGGCCGGCCTCCAGCCTCTATGCCTATCAGAAGCTGGTCGCCGCGCTCGAATCGTCCAACCAGGAACCGACGGTCGACATCTCGGGGCCACTCCCCGATGACGAGATCCATGGCGACGGAGCGGCCGCCAATCTCGACGATCTGCGTGACCGCTGGAGCCGGCTGACCGACGTGCACCAGTTCTTTGGTATGCTGAAGACGCTGAAACTAAGCCGCCGGCAGGCGGTGCGCCTGGTTGGGCAGGACTATGCCTGGCAGCTCGACAATGAGGCGGTCCGGGCCATGTTTCATCATGCCGCGGAGGGCGAGATGCCGATCATGTGCTTTGTGGGAAACCGCGGCTGCATCCAGATCCATTCCGGTCCGATCAAGTCGATCAAGCCGATGGGACCATGGATCAACGTGCTGGACGAAACCTTCCACCTGCATCTGCGCACCGACCACATCCACGAGGTCTGGGCCGTGCGCAAGCCGACCAAGGACGGTCATGTCACCTCGCTCGAGGTCTATGACGCCGACGGCAAGATGATCATCCAGTTCTTCGGCAAGCGTCATGAAGGCGAAAGCGAGCGAGACGACTGGCGCTTCCTGGCGGAAAACCTGCCGCGCATCCCAAGCCCGACCGCAGCCTGAGAAAAAATGCTATGAGTGTTTTCCCAAAATTGTCGGCTGTGCGCGGATCTATTTTGGGGCCGGTGATCGGTCTCTCCATGGCTGCTATCGCACTGCAACCCGCCAGCGCCGCGGATGGCACGGCCGTGTTTGCCGATCCTTCAAAGATCGTGGCCATTGGCGGCTCGATCACCGAGATCGTCTATGCTCTCGGCCAGGAAAAGCATCTGGTGGCACGCGATTCCACCAGCCGGTTCCCAAAGGCGGCGCTTGAGCTGCCCGATGTCGGCTATATGCGCGCGCTGTCGCCGGAGGGTGTGCTGTCGGTCGACCCGACCGGCATCCTGGCGCTGCATGGCAGCGGCCCCAAGGAAGCAGTCGATGTCTTGAAGAAGACGAGCGTGCCGTTCATCGAGGTGCCCGAGCACTACAGCCACGAAGGCATTCTCGAGAAGGTCCGCATCGTCGGCAAGGCGCTCGGCGTCGACGCCAAGGCCGAGGTGCTGGCCAAGGAGCTCGATGCCAAGCTCACGGCCGCCGAGAAGCAGACGGCTTCGATCAAGGAGCGCAAGCGCATCCTGTTCGTGCTGTCGATACAGGGCGGCAAGATTCTGGCGGCCGGCAGCGAGACCGCCGCCGACGGCATGGTCAAGCTGGCCGGCGGCGTCAACGCGGTCGAGGGCTTTTCCGGCTACAAGCAGATGTCCGACGAGGCGATCATAACCGCCAGGCCTGACGTGATCCTGATGATGAGCAATGCCGGGCCTCCGGTTTCGGACGACGAACTGTTCGGCAATCCATCGATCGCCTCCACGCCGGCCGGAACGGCGCACAAGCTGATCCGCATCGACGGCGCCTATCTGCTCGGCTTCGGGCCGCGCACGGCTGATGCCATCCACGACCTCGCTGTCTCGCTTTATGGCGGGCAGGTCACGGACTGAGCAGGCAGATCATGGTCGATCAATCGATCGCCGGCCCGGTGATGGCAAGCGTATCCGAAGGCGACCGGTCGGGCCGCGCCCGCATCGTCATCCTTCTGCTGTGCCTGGGGCTCGCGGCTGCCGTTTTTCTGTCGCTGACATCGGGGGCTTCGGACGCATCGGCCGCCAACGTCATCGGGGGCTGGCTGTTCGGCGCAGTGCCTGACGACGCCGCGTTGAGCGCCCGCGACAGCCTGATCGTCTATGACATCCGCCTGCCGCGCGTCATCCTCGGCATGCTGGTCGGCGCGGCGCTCGCCGTCTCCGGCGCGGTCATGCAGGGGCTGTTCCGCAATCCGCTGGCGGACCCCGGCCTGATCGGCGTCTCGGCCGGCTCCAGCCTCGGCGCGGTTGCCGTCATCGTGCTCGGCGCGACGATATTGGCTCCGGTGACAGCCTTGCTCGGCACGCTTGCCCTGCCGCTGGCGGCCTTCTGTGGCGGGCTCGCCACCACGCTGATGCTCTATCAGGTCGCGACGCGGCGGGGGCAAACCTCGGTTGCCACAATGCTGCTCGCCGGCATCGCGCTGGCGGCGCTCGCCATGGCGCTGACCGGCATCCTTATCTTCATGGCCGACGATCGCCAGTTGCGCGACCTGACCTTCTGGCAACTCGGATCGCTCGGTGGTGCGACCTGGGCGAAGATCGCGTCGGTAGGGCCGATCATCGTCCTGGCGCTGGCGGCGATGCCGTTCCTGGCACGCGGCCTCAACGCGCTGGCGCTTGGCGAGGCGACCGCCGGCCATCTCGGCATTCCGGTGCAGCGGCTGAAATACACGGCCATCGTCGGCGTCTCCGCCGCGGTCGGCGCATCCGTCGCCGTCAGCGGCGGCATCGGCTTCGTCGGCATCGTGGTGCCGCATCTGCTGCGCCTGCTGATTGGTCCGGACAATCGCTATCTGCTGCCGGCGTCGGCGCTGCTCGGCGCCTCGCTGCTGCTTCTGGCCGATGCGGTCGCACGCACTATCGTTGCGCCGGCCGAACTGCCGATAGGCATCGTCACCGCGGTAGCGGGCGCGCCGTTCTTCCTTTGGATCCTGCTGCGCAAGCGCGGCGTGGTTGATTTGTGAGGCTTGATGATCGAGGCAAAGGATGTTTCGGTTGATATCGCCGGCAAGCCTATCGTCAGTGGTGTCGATTTCCACGCGCGGCCCGGCGAGATCGCCGCCATCGTCGGCCCCAATGGTTCGGGCAAGACGACCTTCCTCAAAGCGCTCTCCGGCGAGCTCGCCTATACCGGCCGCGTTGCCCTCAACGGCCGAGATCTCTCGCCGATGAAGCCGGCCGAGGCAGCCGTCCATCGCGCGGTGCTGCCGCAGGCGACGACGCTGTCGTTCCCGTTCACCGTGCGGGAAGTGGTCAAGCTTGGTCTTGTCGGCGGCCGTTCGGGCGCCTTGCCGGGCGAGGATGCGCGGCTGCCGGAACGGGCGCTGGCGCGTGTCGATCTCGACGGCTTTGCCGGCCGTTTCTACCAGGAGCTTTCCGGCGGGGAGCAACAGCGCGTTCAGTTGGCGCGCGTGCTGTGCCAGGTCTGGGCGCCGGTGCTCGACGGCAAGCCGCGCTTTCTGTTCCTCGACGAGCCAGTGTCCAGCCTCGACATCAAGCACCAGCTGATCATCATGAACATTGCCCGCGACTTCGCCAGAAGGGGCGGTGGCGTGGTCGCCATCCTGCATGACCTCAATCTGACGGCCATGTATGCGGAGCGGATCTTCGTCATGCATCGCGGCCGGCTGGCCGCCGCCGGATCGCCGCGGGACGTGCTGAGCGATGATCTGATCGAGAAAGTGTTCGACTGCCGGCTCAGGGTCGGCGTGCTGCCGGCGGGCAATATGCCGTTCGTGCTGCCGCAGTCGGCGGTCTATTGATATTCAGGTGAGGCCGGGCCTGCGAATGGCGGTTTCCTGGGCTTCTCCCGCCAATTGTCGAAGTCGGCGCCGCCCCTCATTGCCCTGCCGGGCATTTCTCTCCGTAGAACGGGGAGAAATACGCTAGGCAGCCGGGGCGCGGCGCTCCATCAGCATGTCGATGCCGAGCAGGTTGCGTACATTCGGCCGCGCCGCTACCAGATCGGCGATCGTATAGCGGGCGAGCACTGCGAAAAACGCATTCAGGGCCTCGCGCAGCGCCGAGTTCAGCGCGCAGCTGTCGACGAGCGGGCATTCGGCGGCATCGTTCTCGAAGCATTCGGCCATGGCGAAGCTCTCTTCCGTCACGCGCACGACATCGAACAGGCTGATGGCTTCGGCCGCCCGGCCAAGTTTGACGCCGCCATTCCTGCCACGCACGGTCTGGACGAGGCCGTGCTCGACCAGCGGCTGCAGGATCTTGAACAGGAAAAGCTCCGACACCGAATAGGCGGCCGCGATCTCGGGAATACGGCTCAATCGGTCGTCATTTGCCGCGCAATACATCAAGATGCGCATGGCATAGTTGGTCTGGCGCGTAAGCCGCATATTGTCCTCACAAGGCACTGGGGCGGTGCAACCCACGCCAGATCTGGAAATTTTGCTGATGCGGCTTTGACCCGAAATTCCGGATTCGCCACATTGGCCCAGGCGGAATATGGCCTATACCTTGGAATAATTCCAGACTAGCTTGGCGCGATAGATGAATTTTCTCCTCAACTTTGTGTGCGCAGCCGGGCAAGATGCCGGGCGAAACCGGCTGTCGCGGGTATTTCGGCCGTCGGAACACTAGATAGGCTGAGATCGACGAGGAGCGGCTCACCCATGTCACAATCGGCTTCGCCCTTGACGCCGGTCCGTTTCGATGCCGAAGCGGATGCGAAGCTTTCCGCGTTGCGGCGGACGAAATTCCTCGCGGCGGCCGCGCTGGCGCTTTGCGTACTGGTGTTTGCGCTCGCCAAATCGTTCGAGCACATCCATGCGTGGCTCGGCTTCGTCGCTGCCTTTGCCGAGGCGGCGACCATCGGCGGCCTCGCCGACTGGTACGCGGTGGTGGCGCTGTTTCGAAGGCCGCTGGGGCTGCCGATCCCGCACACCGCCATTATCCCCGAGAACCAGAACCGCATCGCCGACAATCTCGGCCGCTTCATCGAGGTCAACTTTCTGGCGCCCGAACCGGTGCGTGAAAAGCTTGCCGAGGTCGATTTTTCGGCGCTGGTCGCCGATTGGCTGGCCGATACGGAGCGCGCCGCCGGCCTGTCGCGCTTCATCGTGCGGCTGGTGCCGCAGACGCTTGCGGCGATAGAGCAATCCGGCCTGCGCGGCTTCGTCACCAGCCGCATGCTCGAACAGATCGAAAAGGTGCCGCTGGCGCCGCTGGCCGCCGAACTGCTCTCGGCGCTTACCGATGATCGCCGCCATCAGAAATTGTTCGACGAATTCACCAAGGTGATCGGGCGGTTCCTCAATGACGAAAAAGCGCTGGCAACGATGCGCGAAAAAATCCGCGAGGAACTGCCGTCGCTGTTCAACCTGTTCCGCGCCGACGCCTATCTCCTGAAGAAGATCGTCGCCTCGGCGGGCTCGCTGCTCGACGAAGTGAGGGCCGATCCCGACCACCCGCTGCGCGCCGAATTCGACAGCTTCGCCCAAGGCTTCATCGATAAGCTGAGGACATCGAAACAATACGCCAAACGGGCCGAAAAGCTGAAGCGCGACTTCCTGGGCCGGCCGGAGGTCAAGGGATTGGCCGGCGACATGTGGGCAAGCCTCAGCCAGTTCATCGAGCAGGATGCCAAGGCGCCGAATTCGGTCATCCGTGCGCACCTCGCCAACATGTTCGTCGAGGTCGGCCGGCATCTTGCCGGCGATGCGCAGATCCGGGCCGACATGAACCAGGGGTTCGTGGTGGCGCTGGCGTCGTTCGTGGAGAGCCAGAAGGCCGGCGTGTCGACATTCATCGCCGACCAGGTCAAACGCTGGGACCTCGCGCAACTGACGCGGCTGATCGAGATGAACATCGGCCGGGACCTGCAGTACATCCGCTTCAACGGCATGATCATCGGCGGCCTCGCCGGTGTCGTGCTCTATGTGGCCGAGCGGCTGTTCCTCGTGAATTGATGCGCGGCCAGACTGGCGCTCATTCCTCCGCGTCCGAATGGACTCACGGCACGCGAGTGTTATTCTCCATCCGAGGGTGCCCGCATCCGCGGCAAAGGGGAGCAAACAAGCATGGCAAAACAACCGGAATCCGATTCCTTCATGGACATGTTCGGCAGGTTCGGCCGCGACCTGAAGGTGCCGAATGTCGATGTCGAGGCGATCCTCGCCCATCATCGCAAGAACCTCGAAGCGCTGGAGAAATCTGCACGAGCCGGTGCCGCCGGCGCCACCTCGCTGTTGTCCCGGCAGCGCGAGATGCTGCAGGATACGCTGCGCGAGGTCACCGAGATGGCGCAAAGCTACAGGGCGCCGGGCAATCCGCAGGAACTGATGGCCAAACAGACGGAGTTTGCCAGAAAGTCCTTCGAGGCCGCGTTGAAAAATGCCGGCGAAGTGGCTGAACTGGTCAAGAAATCCGGTGCCGAATCGGTCGACATCCTGCGCACCCGCATCAAGGAGGCGATGGAGGAAATCCGCGCCGGCTACGAGAAGAAGTAGCGGATGTGGCCGGGACCGGTTCATGGCTGCCGGCCGCCCTGAAGCCCGGAAAGCCCGAGTTGGCCTGCGACTGCGCCGGCGGCGTGGCTCGATTGCGGCCGAGATCGACGGAACGGATTCGCGCAGAGCGAATTGACAGAGGCCGTCAGTTCGTGGTCCGGAGGCTCTGGAAGCGATCGGGAAACCAGGAATGAACGAAATACGGCCTAAAACGCCGCCTACCTACGAGCAGTTGAGGACGATGGCCGGGCTGGAACTCGGCGTGTCGGAGTGGACGACGGTCGACCAGAACCGCATCGACCAGTTCGCTGAATGCACCGGCGACCATCAATGGATTCATGTCGACCCTGAAAGGGCGCGGCGGCAAAGCCCGTTCCGCACGACGATCGCGCATGGCTATCTGACGCTGTCGATCATCGGCGCGCTGGCGCTCGGCATGGGCATCGTGCCCGAGAATACGCAGGCCGCCTTCAATTATGGCTTCGACAAAGTACGCTTCCTGGCGCCGGTCAGGGTCGGCGCCCGCATCAGACTGCGCATCACGCTGCTGTCCATGGAGGACAGGGGCCCGGGCCAGTATCTGATGAAGGCGGCCAACACGGTCGAGATCGAAGGCGAGGAAAAGCCTGCCTTGACGGCGGAAACGCTGGTCATGCTCTATGAACGCCGCAAGCGGGCAGGTGCCTGAGCCTGTTTGGAAATTCTACTCTCTGAGCGGTGTGCGCGTCACGAAGCCCTGGATTCTGCGCGGCCTGTGGCGCGGGCCGAGAGCAGTGCGAGGAACAGCGCAGCCAGCGCCAGCACCGTCGCCGTCTGAAAGGTGACCTGCATTCCCCGGGCGGCGGCCTCGGAACTCAGAAGACCAATGCCTTCGTGCCCTTCGGCCGATGCGACGGCGAATATAGCGCCCATCAACGAGGCGCCGGTGATGAGCCCGAGATTGCGCGAAAGGTTGAGCAGACCGGAGACGACGCCGCGCTGACCCGCGTCAACGCCGGTCATGACGGCTGCATTGTTCGACGTCTGGAACAGCGCGTAGCCGATGCAGGTGACGGTGATCGCAACGACATAGCCGGCAATGCCGAATCTGGTCACGGCGAGCGACAGCAGGAACGTGCCTGTCGTGAGGCTGAGCAGGCCTGCGACCATCATCCTATGAGCGCCGAAGCGGTCGGTCAGGCGTCCGGCCACCAACGCCGACAAGGTCGAGACGAGCGGGCCGGTCGACAGCACCGCACCCACCATTGCAGCATCCAGCCCGAGCCCGCGCGACAGGTAGAACGGAGCCACCACCAGCGTCGCCATCATCACCGTGGCGACGACGAGGCTCATGGCGAGACTGGCACTCAGCTGAAGATCGCGGAAGCTGGCAAGCCGGATCAAGGGGTTTTTCACTCTCGCCTGCGCGGCGGCGAAAAGAAAAACGCCGGTGCCGGCGGCGATCAGCAGGCCGATGTTGAGCGTGCCGAAATTGCCTCTGCCCAGCGTCATCGCCAGCGCATAGGCGGCCAACGTCAGGGCCAGCAGGGCGGTGCCCACGACATCGAACGTGCCTCGGTCGAGCCGCGCGGTTTTATTGCGTGCCGGCAGGGCACGCCAGGCAAGAGCGAAGGTGAGCACTCCCAGCGGGACATTGACGAGGAAGATTGCCCGCCAGCCGAAGCCGGTGATCAAAAGGCCGCCGAGCGAGGGGCCAAGTGTCGTGCCGATCGCGGACATGGCGCCGAGCAGGCCCATGGCGCCGCCGATTCTGTCTTTGGTCACGGTTTCGGCGACGAAGGCCAGCGTCAGCGCCATCATCAGCGCTGCGCCAAGTCCCTGCACGGCGCGTGCGGCAATCAGCAGCCAGAGTGTCGGCGCCAGGCCGCAGAGCACCGATGCGGACGTGAACAGCGCGATGCCCCCAAGCAGCAACGGTCGGCGCCCGAACATGTCGGCCAGCCGGCCGACGCTGACGATCAGTGTGGTGATGGCGAGGAGATAGGCCAGAACAACCCATTGCACGGCTTGGAACGTCGCGCCGAAATTCTGCATCAGCGACGGCAGCCCGACGCTGGCAATGCTGGTTCCCAGCGACGACAGCAGTGTGGCGAGCGACAGGCTTGCCAACGCCCAGCCGGCGGATTGCATCCGTGGTGGCGCCGATGTCAGCGCGTCCGGATTTTGCTCAGCGATTGCCACGGCGGTCTCCTTCCATCAGTCCCACAACCGGAACTGCTGGAGATCTAGTTCCTTGGCCAATGTGGCGGAAGGCGCAGCATTTGCATCTTATTCGTGCGTTTGGCGCCATATCATGTCATGATCTGCCGATGACATCACCCGATCTCAACTTACTGTTCGCTCTCGACGTCCTGCTGACCGAAGGCAGCGTGGCGCGCGCCGCCAGCCGCCTACGCCTCAGCCCTTCGGCGATGAGCCGCACGCTGGCGCGACTGCGCCAGGCGACGGGCGATCCGCTGCTGGTTCGCGCCGGTCGAGGCCTTGTGGCGACGCCGCGTGCGGAAGAACTGCGACAGCAGGTAGGCCGTGTCGTCCAGGATGCGGAGGCGATCCTGCGCCCTGCCACCTTGCTCGATCTCCCGAACCTGGACAGGGTCTTCACGCTGCGCACCAATGAGAGCTTCGTCGAAGAGTTCGCACCTCGTCTCGTTGCCCGTATCCAGGCCGATGCGCCCGGCGTGCGGCTGCGCTTTGCACCGAAGTCCGACCGGGACGTCATGTCGCTGCGCGACGCGGCGATCGATCTGGACATAGGCGTCGCTGGCGAGACCGGCCCGGAGGTGCGCATCCAGGCGTTGCTTCGCGACCGCTTCATCGGCGCTGTGCGAACGGGCCATCCCTTGACCGAGGGCGCGGTGACGCCTGAGCGCTATGCCGCAGGCCGACACATCAGCGTTTCACGGCGTGGCCGCGAGAAAGGGCCGATCGACGAGGCTTTGAACCGGCTCGGGCTGCGGCGGACCGTCGTGTGCATGGTTTCCGGTTTCTCGGCAGCCCTTGCCATGGCCCGCACATCAGACCTGATCGCCAGCGTTCCGGAGCGGCATACCGAGGGCGCACGCGCCGGCATGCGCAGTTTTCCCCTGCCGGTTGCCACCGCGGAAGTCACTATCTCCATGCTCTGGCATCCGCGCCTCGATGCCGATCCGGCGCAACGCTGGTTGCGCGACTGTGTGCGGGAGGTGTGTGCGGCGTCGCGCTGACAACGATGAGAAGCCTGCGCCAACCGCCCAGGCTTCTCATCTGTCCAGTCTATTCGGTTTGGCGTTTCTGCAAATGCCTCAGTGCGCTTAGTGTGAGCGTCGCCATGACCGAACAGTAGGCGACCAGCGGCCACGCCGTGTCTCCGCCGAGCAGGACGACGAACAACGTGCCGAAGATGCCGACGACAAGGCTCTGGATGCAGAAGTAGAGTGCGACTGCGGTTCCCGCGACATCGCCAAACGCCTCGAGTGCACCGTTTGCGGTGACTGAGACGATGAAGACGATACCCACGGCAACGACCCACATCGGCAAGATAAATGTCGCGAAGGACGGCTGTGCGAACAGTTGCCCCACTGCCAATAGCGCCGCGCCGAACAGCAGCATCGCCATGCCCCTGATGGCACTGCCGGCGATGCCCCAGCTTGCAATGAACCTTCTGGCGAAGCGGGTGGTGACGATCATCACCAGCGCCGCGGTGGCGAAAGCTAGACTGAAGCCGAACTGTGAAAAACCGGCGCGATCCATGAGCACCCGTGGCGCAGTCGAAAAGAACACGAAGAAGGCGCCCATGGCGGCACTGAATGCAAGCGTGTAGGTCCAGAAGGCAAGACTGGAGAGAATGGGTCGAAGCGCCATTCGCCTGGTATCGCCATTCGAGGGGCGGGTTTCGTGCCATTTCGGCCATGCGTTGAGGGTAGCTGCCGTGGCCAGGACTCCGAGCGTCAGGAAGATCGCCCGCCAGCCGAAATTGTCGGCAATCAACGCACCGGCAACCGGCCCCAACGCCGGCACGAAAGCCAACATCGAGCTGAACAGGCCGTAAATGACGGCACTTTCGGCTCTTTGCGCATAGGCGTCGCGAACCGTTGCGAAGGTTGCAACGAGAATGGCGGACGCACCAATGGCCTGCACGACGCGCAGGACGACGAAGACAGCGGCCAGCGAGGTGCTGGCGAGCAGAAAGGAAGCGCCTGAAAACAAAAGCGCGCCACCGATCAGCACCGGGCGCCTGCCGATCCTGTCGGAAATCGGGCCGAAGACGACTTGGCCGAGCCCAAGACAGATCATGTAGAGGCTCAGCGTCAGCTGGATGACATCAGGCGATGTCTCGAGGATCCCCGGCATCGCCGGGACAATCGGGAGGTAGATGTCCATGGCCAGCGAGGCCAGGATGTCGAAGGGCGCCATCAGCATCATGGCTGCTGGCAGGGAAGTGGTCCATGTCGGGTTTTTTGGAAAAGGCATGATTGAACATCCGCTCAAATGGCTACATTTGGCGGCGATCTGCCGTTCTCAATGAAGATGGGAAATGACGGGCCGCCGCAACAACGAAGTGCTGTTGCGGCCTACTTGTCTGCTGACTTGCTGGTTCCCATAAACGCTATCCCGGAAAATGATGGCGCGAATATTCTCTCGAGTGCGCTCCCGTTTCCCTAGCAGCCGAAGGTTGCACAGGCAACAGGATCAGCTTGATGCGCGTCAACGCGCCATCGCCGCCTCGAGCACCCTGAAAATCCGCTCGTCCGCGCATTGGGCAACGTTGAAGCGCAGGAAACGGCCAGCCGTTCCGGACAGGCTGAATGCGTTGCCGGGCGCCAGCACGATGTTGTCGGCCAGAGCGCGGCGGGCGACTTCGGCCGCATCGACGCCGTCCGGCAGGCTGCACCACAGGAAGAGGCCAGCCGGCTGGTCGATCCACGGCGTGATGCCGATCGCTTTCAGGTGGGCGGCCGTCTCGCCCATGGCGCGCGCAAGCTTCGCGCGCAGCAAATCCATGTGCTTGCGGTAGCTGCCGTCCTTCAGCAACGTCAGCACCAGTTCGGCTGCGAGCCGGCCGCCGCCGAAGGTCGTGGCGATCTTGAGGTCGGTCAGGGGCTCGATCCAGTCGTGCGGTGCGGCGATGAAGCCGCAGCGAACCGATGCCGACAGTGTCTTGGAGAAGCTGCCGATATGGACAACGCGGTTGAGACCATCGAACGCCGCCAGCCTGGGGGCGGGCGCATGTTCGAAATCGGCGAAGATGTCGTCCTCGACAATGGTCAATTGCGATTGATCGGCGAGTTTCAGCAGCCGGTGCGCGGTGACTGGCGACAGCACCGCGCCGGTCGGATTGTGGATGCCGGAATTGGTGATGTAGAGGCGTGGCCGATGCTCGGCCAACGCCTGCGCGAACAGATCGATATCCGGCCCCGACGGCGTGTAGGGAACGCTGACGACCTTGGCCCGGTGAGCGCGCAACAGGGCGTGGAAGTTGAAGTAGCAGGGGTCGTCGACCAGCACGGTGTCGCCGGGCTCGATCAGGAACCGGCACAGGAGGTCGATGGCCTGCGTACCTGATTCCGTCAGCATGATCTGCTCGGGCGAGGCCTCGATGCCATGCCCGGCCATGCGCCGCGCCAGCAATTGCCGCAGCGGTGGCAGGCCGAGCGGCGTGCCGTAATCGGCCAGTGCGACATCGTCGGCACGCGCCACCGTGCGCAGCGCCCGGCGCAGCCCTGCCTGTGGCATCCATGAAGCGGGCAGCCAGCCACAGCCGGGCTTCAGCATGTCATCGCCGGCCTCCAGGGACTGTCGCGAGATCCAGAGCGGATCGACGGCGCGGTCGAGGCGGGGGCCGATTTCGGCCAGCGACAGCGGCGCCAGCGATCCGGCGGCATAGAAGCCGGAGCCCGGCCGCGAGCGGATCGCGCCTTCGGCGGCGAGCCGCTCATAGGCTTCGACCACGGTGGATTTGGACACTCGCATGGATTTGGCAAAGGCGCGGATCGACGGCAATTGCCCTCCCGGCGTCAGGCTGCGCGCCGCGATCCGCTGGCGGATCGTCGCCATGACGCCTTCGACCAGCGTACCGCCGCTCTCGCTTCCTGTAGTCTGCTTGTCCATCCGTACTGCTCTGCTGACCATGACAGTTTTGCATAATTGTACCGCATTGTCTCTGGCGATACTACCGGCTCCGCGCGATACGGAGCCGACAAACGGAGCATACGATGGACAAGACCGCGAGTGGCTGGATGAATGGATTCATCGGCGTGTTGATCTTCAGCGGCTCGCTGCCGGCGACGCGGGTGGCGGTCAGGGAATTCGATCCGACATTCCTGACCTCGGCCCGAGCGGCGATTGCCGGCTTGCTTGGCCTTGCGCTGCTGCTCCTGTTTCGGCAGAAACGCCCGGAGCGCGGCGATCTGCTGTCGCTGGTGATCGTGGCACTTGGCGTGGTTGTCGGCTTTCCCTTGCTGACCGCGCTGGCGCTGAAGCACGTCACCACGGCCCATTCCATTATCTTCGTCGGCCTGCTGCCGCTGGCCACTGCGATATTCGGGGTGCTGCGCGGCGGCGATCGGCCGCGCCCGGCGTTCTGGTTGTTTTCATGCATAGGCAGTGCGCTGGTCGCGGGCTTTGCGCTGACGCAAGGCGTGACGGCCTCGCCGGTCGGCGACGGTCTGATGCTGGCTGCCATCATCGCCTGCGGCCTCGGCTATGCCGAGGGCGCCGCGCTGTCGCGCAGGCTCGGCGGCTGGCAAGTGATCTGCTGGGCGCTGGTGCTGTCGCTGCCGGTCATGCTGGTGCTGACGCTGATGACCATGCCGCCGTCGTTCGACGGCGTCGGCGTCAGTGCGTGGATGGGGCTTGCCTATGTCTCGCTGTTCAGCATGCTGATCGGCTTCGTGTTCTGGTATCGCGGGCTGGCGCAAGGCGGCATCGCCGCGGTCGGACAGTTGCAGCTGCTGCAGCCATTCTTCGGACTGGCACTGGCAGCGACGCTGCTGCACGAGCAGGTCAGCCCGCTGATGGTGGTCGTTACGCTTGGCGTCGTGCTTTGCGTCGTAGGCGCCAAGCGATTCGCAAAGCAGGAATTGCCACGACGCGCGATCGCCTGACGACGGTGCCGTCCTCGCCTAAAACTTCGTGACCACCCCAATCCCAATGCCCTCGAAGCCGCCCATCGCCATCAAGGCTGCGGGCGCCTCGTCGAGGCTGATCCTCTTGCCGACCAGCAGTTCGGGCTTCAGCTTGCCGTGGCGGATCATCTCCATCATCGCGGGGTAGCGATAGGCCTGCATGCCGTGACTGCCGAGGATTTCGAGTTCGAAGGCGATCACCTTGTCCATCGGCACCTGCGGCCGGGCGTGTTCGCCCAACATCAGGCCGACCTGCACATGGCGGCCGCGCCGACGCAGATTGGCGATCGAGTTGAACGAGGTGGTCGGGTGGCCGAGCGCGTCCATCGACATATGCGCGCCGCCATTGGTGATCTGCTTGACCGCCTTGACCACGTTCGGCGTCGTAGATGCATTGATGGTGGCGACGGCGCCGATCTTTTTGGCGAAATCCAGTTTCTCGTCGGTGAGATCGATGGCGATGACATTGGCGCCCATGGCGCTGGCAATCATAATCGCCGACAGGCCGACGCCGCCGCAGCCATGCACCGCGACCCATTCGCCCGGCTTCACCCGGCCCTGGTCGACAATGGCTCGAAACGAAGTGACGAAGCGGCAGCCGAGGCTGGCGGCGGTGGCGAATTCCATCTCGTCGGGCAGGCGCACAAGATTGGTGTCGGCATGTTCGATGGCGACATATTCGGCAAACGAGCCCCAGCCGGTGAAGCCAGGCTGTGTCTGGTGCTCGCAGACCTGGTGATTGCCCGAATTACACTCGAAGCAGCGGCCGCAGCCGACGGCGAACGGCACTGTGACGCGCTCGCCGGCCTTCCAGCGCGTGACCTGCTTGCCCGCGGCGACGACGATGCCGGCAAGTTCGTGGCCCGGCACGTGCGGCAGCGTGATGCCTTCGTCATGACCCATCCAGCCATGCCAGTCGCTGCGGCACAGACCGGTCGCCTCGACCTTGATGACGACGCCATCGGCTGCCGGCTTCGGATCAGGAACGGTCTGGATCCTCGGCGCTTCGCCGAATTTCTCGAAGACGACGGCTTTCATCGGCAACACCACCTTTCACACGGCCTGCGGGAAACGATAGCCGATTCCCTATCCGGTCAAGCGAAAATCGATTCCGCCAGCCATACTGTTCCGGTGCCGACGCTACGCAGATGACGCCTTATTCCGCGTCGATCTGGTTCTGGGGCGCCGCTTTCTGGAAGGCCGGCAGCGCCATGCAGGCGGCGTTGATGCGCGCGATCGTCGGGTAGGGCGTCAGATCGACGCCAAAGCGGGCATTGCTGGCAATCTGTGCGGCGAGGCAGATGTCAGCCAGACCCGGCGCGTCGCCATGGCAGAATGTTCCGGTCTCCGCCGACAAGGCCAGGATCTTTTCAAGCGGCTGAAAGCCCTCGTTCACCCAGTGGCGGAACCAGTTGACGACGTCCTCGTCGCCGGCGCCGAACAGCGTGCGCAGCGAGGTCAGCACGCGCAGATTGTTCACCGGGTGGATGTCGCAGGCGATCATCTGCGCCAGCATTCTGACCCGTGCCCGACCGGCCGCATCCCCTGGCAATAGCGGTGGTTCCGGGCTGGTCTCGTCGAGGAATTCGATGATCGCCAGCGATTGCGTCAGCAGCGTGCCGTCGCCGAGCACCAGCGCCGGCACCAGCCCTTGCGGATTGACCGCGAGATAGGCTGGTTCGAGGTGCTCGCCATGGCGCAGATGATGCGGGATATAGTCGTAGCTCAGCCCCTTCATCTCCAGCGCGATCCGCACCCGGTAGGAGGTGGAGGAGCGATAGTAGTTGTGCAGGACGAGTTTGCTCATGCGCTCACTTCGGCTGGCCGATGGTTATTTCGATGGTGCCGATGCCGTCGACGCCGCCGGTCATCGTGTCGCCGGGGCCAACCGCGCCGACGCCTGCTGGCGTACCGGTGAAGATCAGGTCGCCGGGCTCGAGCTCCATCGCCTCGCTGCAGATCGACACGATATCCGGTATCGGCCAGATCAGTTCGGCGAGGTCGGCATCCTGCCTGACCTTGCCGTTGACGGCGAGCCAGATGCGGCCCTTCTGTGGGTGGCCGGATTCGTGCGCTTGCACCAACGGGCTGCAAGGGGCGGAGCGGTCGAAGGCCTTCGACCAGTCCCAGGGCCGGGCGGCCTTCTTGGCCTCGTCCTGCAGGTCGCGGCGGGTGAGGTCGATGCCGACGCCGTAGCCCCAGACATGGTCCAGCGCCTTGTCGCGGGGAATGCGGAAGCCGGCTTTGCCGATCGCGGCCACCAGTTCGATCTCGTGGTGCAGATTGGCCGTCAGCGGCGGGTAGGGGATAGCGGTGCCGGAATCGACCACCGCGTCGGCCGGCTTGGTGAAGAAGAAGGGCGGATCACGCTCGTCATTGCCGAATTCGCGGGCATGCGCCGCGTAGTTGCGGCCGACGCAGTAGATACGGCGCACCGCAAAACGATCGGACGAGCCGGCAACGGCCACCGATGCGGTTGCGGGCAGGGGAAGGACGAATTCTGTCATCAAGGGTCTCTGCTTGGTTGCCGGAACATTCGACCGATTTGGGGGCCTGGACAAGGCGATTTGGTCGAGAAAGTGCCGGCGGCACTTTCCGCCGGAGATGGCGATATACTATTTGGCAATAATCTGGCCATGGTGGAGAGGTTATTCTAATCGCTCACGAACTGAAATGAACCCCATGACCGCAACCCACGATCGCGCCCGGTTTCTGATCATCGACGACCATCCGCTGTTTCGTGAGGCGCTGCACAGCGCCGTGCAGATGGCCTATCCGGAAGTCGACACGGTGGAGGCGCGCTCGATCACCGAGGCGCTCGATCTTCTGGCCGATGCCAAGCCGTTCGACCTCGCGCTTCTCGACCTCTCGATGCCCGACGTGCACGGTTTTGACGGCCTGCTGCAACTCCGGACCCGCTATCCGCGCCTGCCCGTGGTGATCGTCTCTGGTTACGAGGAGCCGAAGATCATTTCCGAAGCGCTGTCCTATGGCGCTGCCGGCTTCATCCCGAAATCGGCGCGCAAGAGCGACCTCGCCGCAGCCATCCGCTCGGTGATGGAAGGCGCGATCTATGTGCCGGAGACCTATGAAGGCCGGCCGCCGGACGCCGACAGCGCCGACCGCGCCGACATGGTGCAGCGCCTGTCGACGCTAACGCCGCAGCAACTGCGCGTGCTGCAGATGCTGCGCCAGGGCCTGCTCAACAAGCAGATCGCCTACGAGCTGCAGGTGGGAGAGACCACGGTGAAGGCGCATGTCTCGGAGATCCTGCGCAAACTCAATGTCTACAGCCGCACGCAAGCGGTGATCGAGGTGTCGAAGCTGGACAATGCGGAGTTGTTTCGCGATCAGGCTGGGTTTTGAGCTTTTACCCTCCTCCTTGTGGGGAGGGTCGATCCGCGAAGCGGAGCGGGGTGGGGGTCTGCGCCGCACCCCACCCCGGCGCTCCGCGCCGACCCTCCCCATCGAGGGGAGGGTAACCCATCATGCGCCGCGCTTTATAATGGCGGGCGAACATAGCAAATGGTGCACTGTCACCGTAATTCTGTCACCGAAATTCGTTCACCGTCAACGCTCATGACAGCGAAAGCCTCATCAGCGGGCGGGCCGCATCGCGGTGCGCGACGGCTTGAAACCCTGCGCTCTCGAAGGTCGATACATACCCACTACCCGTTGCGCTCGGCGACTTGCCGCCATCGAGCGGCATCGCCTCGATCGCCTTCGCGCCATGTCGTCTTGCGTGAGCGATGCTCGCCTCGATCAGCGTTCGCGTCATCCCGCGGCGACGATAGCCCTTGCGGACGTAGAAGCAGGAGATGAACCATGTCTCTTCCCTGCGATCTTCTGCCCCGATCCATCTTTTCTTCAGGTAAGGCACGGCTTCGATGGGCGTGATTTGGCACCACCCGACGGCCATTTCTCCATCGAAGGCCAAAAGGCCCTGAGGCACATCGCCCGATAGCGCCGCTTGCTGAAATTCGTGCCGATTCCGATCGGGCGGCTGCTTTCGGTAAGCCGGGCCGATCCTGCCATACATGCACCAGCAACGACCGACAGGCCCGCTCGCCGAAAACAGATCCACGAGTGCCGGCCAATTCTGTCGAGAAAGCGGTTCGACTCGAAAGCTCATTGCCCACAAACGCCGACAGTCGCCATCGGGTTCGGTTGCCGCGCAGCAATGTCCGCTTTCTCGTCCATCGCGACGGCGCCGAAGCGGAGCTGTTTCGCGATCAGGCCGGGTTTTGGGTTCGCCCAAAGCGATGGTCAAGCGAGCGTGGTTAAAAGTGCACTGTCACCGCAATTCGCAATTGCCAGAAAGTCAGTCCATTTTTCGGTTCGAAAGTGCGTTAAAAACATTGTTGTAGACGTTGCTAATTTCCCAGCCCCTACTCTCAAAATAACTCTCAACAACCTCAAGGACCCAATTCGCGAACTCAGGTCCGTCCATCCACCTTTTCCTCACTACAAGACCCCAGAGTAGAAAAATAAATCTACGGTCGTATGAATATTCGTGGGATATCTTCCGGGAAAATAAATCAACGAATTCGCCGTATTTTTCCTTAGAATCCTCATCAAATTCAGATTTCAAGTTTGAACGTATGAAATCCAAAAATACAGAGTATCTCAATCTTTCTACTTCAGAAATGCCAATATCGATTGCCGCGAGAATTTCTGCGACAGTTTCTCTGACAACGATCTCGATAGGAAATTTACCTACTATATCTACTATATCCACTTTTTGTTTTCCCGTTACGACCCATCGCCGGCTTAATATTTGACGCCCAGAGAATTCATCACGCTGCGACACGATGAACACGGTCCCATTTGCGCCCCTGTCGGTCCAGGCAGGGTCCTGCCGATGGATGCGGTACCTACCGACAGGTTCTGGGGGTTTTCTCCTGCATTCATTGCTTTTGATATAGCGTCAATTTCGCCGCAACAGCCATGCGCTTGTGATTTTTGTGTCACATTTGCGAGCGCCTCGTCCACTGTCGAATTTGTTGATCGCTGAACCCCAAGTTTTTCAGCGGCCCGCAAACTTAGTCCTGGATAGGCAGCGCCGGTTTCGGACGATACCGCGAATGATGCCGCTCCCTGCTTAACCCCCAAAGATTCGGCAGAGAGCGCCGCTTTTGACGCAAGTGTTTTGGCTATCGTCAACTCAGAAACGGTAGCGAGCGCCTTAACCCCAAGCCCGCCTGGTATGACGCCAAAAACGCCATCAGCTGTATCGGCTCTTCCTGATCTGCTAAGGTTGTATTTTCCCAAGGCCTTTCGGGTAACTTCCGGTGAAGCGCCATCTAATACGCTGAGGTCACCGTCGGCGTTTCGGAGAGCTGACGCCAGCCTGTCCGCTTGCTTGTCCTGTTCACGGGCTTGCTTCTCTGCCGCCGCTCTGTCCTTGGCGACTTGCGCGGATGATGGTGTGCTAGCGACGTGCCCGTTGTTGTCGGCGTTATTGACCGGATCGTTCTGGGCATACGCATACCGGTTGGTGCCGACGCCTGCTTTGGTCGGATCCCAGTCATCCGGTGAAATAAACCGCCCCAGCACCGGGTCCATGTACCGAGCATTGAGATACAGCAGGCCGGTCTCGGGATCGAAGCGTTCGCCGATGTAGTTCTTCTGCGTCTGGAAGCCGGTGTTGAGGCTTTCGCCATAGGTGGCGTAGCTGGTGGCGTCGACGACGGTGCCCGACATGTCGGTGACTTGGCGCACCGAGGCGAGATGTTCGCGGTGCAGGAAGTATTTGGTGGTGTCGACGACCTTGATGTCGGGATGCGGATAGCGCGATCTATGTGCCGGAAACCTATGAAGGCCGGCCGCCGGACGCCGACAGCGCCGACCGCGCCGACATGGTGCAGCGCCTGTCGACACTGACGCCGCAACAGCTGCGCGTGCTGCAGATGCTGCGCCAGGGCCTGCTCAACAAGCAGATCGCCTATGAGCTGCAGGTGGGCGAAACCACGGTGAAGGCGCATGTCTCCGAAATCCTGCGCAAGCTCAATGTCTACAGCCGCACGCAAGCGGTGATCGAGGTTTCGAAGCTGGACAATGCGGAGTTGTTTCGCGATCAGGCTGGGTTTTGAGCTTTTACCCTCCTCCTTGTGGGG